>JBGASS010000188.1:0-5411 GCA_044229555.1 Holophagaceae bacterium | reverse complement strand
CGGCGTGCCCCTGCCCATCGACCGGGAACATACGGCGGCCCTGCTGGGCTTCCAGGGGGTGCAGCGCAACCCCATCGACGTGCAGAATTCCCGGGGCCGCCACGAGCTGGCCCTGCTCCAGTGGCTCGGCGGCCTCGCGTCCAGCCTCGAGAAGTTCCTGTGGGACGTGGCCCTCTATTCCACGGAGGAGTTCGCCTTCCTCGACGTGCCCCCGGCCTTCACCACCGGATCCAGCATCATGCCCCAGAAGCGCAACCCGGACGTGGTGGAGCTGGCCCGGGCCGCCTGCGGCCAGCTGCGGGGCGCCGCCGCCACGGTGGAAGCCATCGCCACCGGCCTGCCCTCCAGCTACCACCGGGACTTCCAGCTCCTGAAGAAGCCCCTGCTGGGGGCCCTGAAGGACGCCGCCGCCTGGCTGGACGTGCTCCAGGCCCTGGTGCCCGCCCTGCAGGTCAAGGCCGAGCGGGCGGCGGAGGCCTGCACCGACGAGCTCTACGCCGCCCACGCCGCCTGCCAGCTGGTGAAGGAGGGCTGGACCTTCCGGGACGCCTACCGGGAGGTGGCGGCGGAGCTGGCGGCGGGGGCCTTCCAGCCGGACCGGGCGGCCCTGCGGTCCACCCACACCGGCGGCACGGCGAACCTGGGCCTCGACGCCGCGGAACGCGAACTCGCCGCGCACGTCGCGTGGATCGACGGGACGCAGACCTTCCTGAAATCGAAAGCGGACGCCCTCTGGGAGACGACATGAAAAAGGTGTTGCTGGCCTACAGCGGCGGGCTCGATACGTCCTACTGCGTGGTGTGGCTGAAAGAGCGCGGCTGGGAGGTCCACACGGTCACCGTGGACACCGGCGGCTTCAGCCCGGCGGAGCTGGCCCGCATCGAGGCCCTGTCCCCGAAGCTGGGAGCCGCGTCGCACACCACCGCCGACGCCAGGGCCGAACTCTGGAACGGCTACCTGCGCTACCTCGTCTTCGGCAACGTGCTCCGGGGCAACCTCTACCCCCTCAGCGTCAGCGCCGAGCGCGTCGCCCAGGCGGCCAAGACCGTGGAGGTGGCGCGCAGCCTCGGGGTGCAGGCCCTGGCCCACGGCTCCACCGGCGCCGGCAACGACCAGGTGCGCTTCGACGTGGCCTTCTCCGCCCTGGCCCCGGACCTGGAGCTCATCACGCCCATCCGCCAGCTGTCGCCCTCCCGGGCGGAGGAGCGGGCCTACCTGGCCGGGAAGAGCTTCGACTTTCCCGAAAAGGTCGAAGCCTACAGCGTGAACGAGGGCATGTGGGGCACTTCCGTGGGCGGTCGGGAGACCCTGGATCCCTGGTCCTCCCTGCCGGACGAAGCCTACCCCGGCGGCGCCGTGAAGGAAGGCCTCCCGGCGAAGACCCTCGTGATCGGCTTCGAGCAGGGCGTCCCCGCGAGCCTGGACGGCGAGGCCCTGGATCCGGTGGCCCTGGTGGCCAAGCTCAACGCGCTCGGCGGCGCCTACGGCATCGGCCGGGGCGTGCACCTGGGCGACACCATCCTCGGCATCAAGGGCCGGGTGGGCTTCGAGGCGCCGGCGGCCCACCTGCTCATCCAGGCCCACCGGGAGCTGGAGAAGCTGGTGCTGAGCGGCAAGCAGCTCTTCTGGAAGGAGTCCTACGGCAACCTCTACGGCGCCCTGCTACATGAGGGCGCCTTCCTGGATCCCCTGGCCCGGGACCTGGAGGCCTTCCTGGAATCGTCGCAGGCCACGGTCACCGGAGAGGTGCGCCTCACCCTGCATCCCCGGGCGGCCTTCGTGGAGGGCGTGCGCTCCCCCTTCGCCCTCATGGACCCCGCCGTCGCCGCCTACGGCGAAGGCTCCCGGGCCTGGACCGGCGCCGAGGCCGCCTGCTACGCCAAGATCTTCGGCGTGCCCCAGGTCATGGCCCTGAAGGCCCGGAAGAACGCGACCGCTGTCTGACTTCCACCCACGACCCGGAAGGACCCATGCGCCTCCACATTGACAAGATCGCGAGCGTCACCCGCAACCTCCGCCTCGCCCGCACCCTCACCCTCACCCCCGACATCCAGGCCGTGCCCGGGGCCGTGGTGGCGGGCCGCGTGATCGGCGAGAAGACCACCTACAACCAGCTGGAGGACGTCCACGGCCGCATGAGCATCCTCCACGGCGGCGACATCATGGTGGGGGCCCTGGGCCACCGCAACGCGCTGCATGGCTACGAGGGTGTGATGCCCTCAAGCGTGGCCGTGGGGGACCGCCTCAACATCCTCAACCTCGGCGGCGTCATCGGCACCTGCGTCTCCCACAACCCGGACGTGGGCCGGCCCTTCGAGGTGGAGATCCTGGGGCAGGTCCTGGTCTACCCGGACTTCGGATCCCGGGTGGGCCAGCCCGCGACGATCCAGATGGGGGCGCTGGAGGCCCGCTCCGCGCCGGCGGCCGTGCCCGTGGTCTTCGTGGCGGGCACCTGCATGAACGCCGGCAAGACCGCCGCCGCCTGCGCCCTGGTGCGCCACTTCACGCAAGCGGGCCTGAAGGTGGGCGGGGCCAAGCTCACGGGTGTCAGCCTGCAGCGGGACATTCTCGGCATGAAGGACTACGGCGCCGACGTGGCCTTCGACTTCACCGACGCCGGGGTGGTCTGCACCCACGCCGACAACGCCCTGGCTTCGGCGAAAACGCTGCTCGCCCACGTGGCGGAAAGCGGCGCCGACGTCATCGTGGCGGAGACCGGCGACGGCATCATGGGGGACTATGGCGTGCAGGCCATCCTCGCGGATCCGGAGCTGCGGGGGCTCGCGGCGGCCTTCCTGCTCTGCGCCAACGATCCCGTGGGCGCGTCCGGGGGTGTCCGCGAATTGTCCGAGAAGTACGGCATCCAAGTGGACGTGGTGACGGGCCCCGCCACGGACAACCGGGTGGGCGTGCGCTTCGTGGAACGGGAGCTGAAGCTCCCCGCCATCAACGCCCGCAACGATGCGAAGGCTTTGGGCGCCCACGTCCTGGAGAAGGTGCAGGCGCGGATGGTGAAGGCGTGAAGGTCCAGGCCGTCGTCCTCGGCGCCGCGGGCTACGGCGGCGGGGAGCTGCTGCGCCTGCTGGCGGGGCATCCCGCGGTCACGTCCGTCCAGGCCGTGTCGAAGTCCCACGGGGGCCAGCCCCTCTGGCGCGCCCATCCGAACCTGCGGGGCTTCGTGCCGGGGGAGTTCCGGGGGGAGGCGGACTGGAGTTCGCTTGTTTCCGCTTCGCAGGTCGTCGTCTTCTCGGCCCAGCCCCACTTCACCTTGGCGAAGGAGCTGGCCTCCCTGGAGGCCGCTTGGATGGCGGCGGGCATCGCGGACCGGGTCACCCTCATCGATCTGAGCGGCGACTTCCGCGTGCAGGATGCGGAAGCTTTCGCGGCGGCCTACGGTCAGGCCCATCCGGCGCCCGAACGCCTCAGGGACTTCGTCTACGGCCTCAGTGAATGGAACGGGACGGCCCTGAAGGGCGCGTCGCGCATCGCCAATCCCGGCTGCTTCGCCACCGGCGTGCAGCTGGCCCTGCTGCCCCTGGCGGACCTGGACCTGGGCTTCGTGGCCGTGAGCGGCGTGACAGGCTCCAGCGGCAGCGGCGCCCTGCCATCCGAGACCACCCACCATCCGACCCGGGCCGGGGACTTCCGCGCCTACAAGCCCCTTCAGCACCAGCACCGCGCCGAGATCACGGAGAGCCTCACGGCCCGCGGCGCAGCCTTCGACCTGGCCTTCGTGCCCCACTCGGCGCCCCTCGTGCGGGGCATCTTCATCACCGCCCAGATTCGCCTGCCGGAGGGCGTGGATGGGCTGGCGTTGCGCGCCCGCTTCGAAACCGTCTATGCGGGCAAGCCCTTCGTGCGCCTCGTGGAGGGCTCGCCGCGGCTGAACGCCGTGAACGGTTCCAATGCCTGCGACCTCGGGCTGCACGTGGAAGGCCGCCAGGCCGTCGTCTTCGCCGCCCTGGACAACCTCCTCAAGGGCATGGCGGGGCAGGCGGTGCAGAACATGAACCTGGCCCTGGGACTGGAGGAGACGGCGGGGCTGTGGGCGGCTGGGGGGTATCCGGGATAGGCCGAGGCCGGCTGGGGAGCCAAGCCAGGGTGCCGGCCTACACTCTTGGATGGACCTACCTGGAGCGTACTGACCCATGGCTGAAATGCTCAATACCTTCCGCGTACTCAACACCCTGGTGGATCGGGGAGTGATCGACGGCTATGCCATTGGCGGAGCTGTCGCGGCCTTGAACTACATCGAGCCGACACTGACGGACGACCTGGACGTGCTGATCTCCATGGAAGGATTCGCGAGCGGCGCGCCTTCGGGATTGATCGACCTCGGACCGATCTATGAACACTTGAGGAAGGCCGGTTACGCCGAGTTCCGGAAGGAGGGCGTGGTCGTGGAAGGATGGCCCGTCCAGTTCCTCCCCGTGGCGGACGCGTTGGATTCGGAGGGGCTGTCCGAAGCCGTGCCGATCGAGATCCCAGGCACTGGGGAACCTGGGATCATCCGAATTCGTGTGCTTCGACCCGAACACGTCGTGGCCACGGCCTTGCGGCTGTCCCGTCCCAAGGACCGGATCAGGATCAGCCAATTCCTTGAAGAAGGGGCCGTGGATCCGGTGAAGCTGCGGGGCGTGTTGGAACGGCACGGCCTCCGCGCGAAGTGGGCCGAGTTCTGCAGGACCACTGGCACCGAGGATCCCCTGGGCCTAGGATGAACGCCATGGACACTTCAACCCCATTGAGCCTGCAGGAGGTCCTTGCCCGTAAGGCCGAAGGGCGCCGTGAGCTCGCGGCCCTCACCTTCCTCGAGAAGCTCGAAATTTTGGAAGCCATGAGGATGCGGGTGGAGCCCCTCCGCCAGGCCCGCGAAAACCGCAGGAAGACAGGACCCGTGCTGCCCCCAGCCTGAATTCGGGGGGCTATCCGGGCTAAGTACCCGGATCCTCGGGCAGCGACTCCAACAGGCGTTCGACGGTTTTCGCCAGCGCCGGCAGCTCCAGGCTGACCACTTCCCACACGGTGTCGCCGTCGAGGCCGAAGTAGGCATGGGCGAGATGATCCCGGAAGCCGCAGATCATTTCGCCAGGGGATCTCGGGTGTTTCGTCCCTCAGCTCGAGCGGGAGGCGCTTGGCGGCCTCGCCGATGACTTCCAGCTTCCGCAGGATGGCGTCATAGGCCATGGTGTCGGCTTCAACGTCCGTCCGGTCCCTGCCTCCGGCGTAGGCCTCCACCCTGCGGATCGAATCCAGGATGTCCTGGAGAAAGAGCCGCGGATCACGCGACATGGATCAGGTCCTGCTCGATGCGTGGCCGCAGGGCTGGCCGGAGGGCCTTCGACGTCACGAGGTCCACACGGACGTCCAGGAGAGACTCCAGCTCGAATTGGAGGCCCATGAAATCCCGG
>JBGASS010000187.1:0-5492 GCA_044229555.1 Holophagaceae bacterium | reverse complement strand
TGCGGCCCGGAGGGGCGCTATCTATGTAGTAACGACACAATGAGTAAGATGATCCGGCCCAGCGGGCCGGCATCTAATCCGTCAGATAGCCGTCCTCCGGGCCGCCTGCATTTACACCCTGCCGGTTTCTACAAAGATGCCGGCCCCACAGGCCGGTTGGTATGCCGGATAGTTTCAGATACTAAGTTGGTTCACTACTAGTCGCCGCTGGCGCGAGGCTTAGCCTCGTGCCAGCAGCGCACTTATTTTATCTCTTCCACCGCCGGCGTCTTTTTTTTGCGCCCAAAGGGAATGCTGTACGACAAACCCGCGTGGAAGAGGTTGCCGTGGAGGTCGTACAGGTTTTCGCGGTATCCGGCGAAGCCGATCTGTCCGTAGGCGCTGAACCGCTTGTACGAGCCGTGCAGGGTGAGCTGATGCACGCGGATAAAATCGGTGAACCCCTTGCCCTGCGAGGCACTCCAGCTGTACCGCATGCCCAGGGTGTAATCTTTGGCCGACGGGGTATAACGGATGTCGAAATTCACGTCGTAGCCGGCTCCGCCGCTTTTGAGTTTTTCGTCGAGCACGTCGGGGCCGACAAAGGGGAAGAGAAAGATTTTGGTGACGACCTCCTGGGCCTGGTCGCGGGTGAGGTCGGCGAATTTGCCGGATTCGTTGAAGGTTTGCAGCCCCACACCCATGAGCAGGTCCCAATCCTTGTCCAGCGGGATCCGCGCGCCCACTTCGTGCCGGGCGCCGAATCCGTTGACCTGGTAAGGCGTCAGGTGGACGGCATCGCCGGCGGTGGTGTCGATCTGGTATCGGCCGAAATAACCGAACAATCCGCCGCTGTAATAAAAGTTCCGCCGCATCAGCGACACGTGGCCGGAGAACTCGTAAGTGTGGTTTTTCTCGCCTTCGTAGTAAATGGCGCCGCTGTTCGTGCGGGCGTTCAGGCTCACGGCATTGGCGCGGGCGCCGTGGTAGGCGGGTTTGACCATGTAGGCGTTGTTGCTGCCGAGGAAGGCGGGGCCGTATTTCGGGCCGCAACCGGCGAGCAGGAAGGCGGCCATCAGCAGGCCGGCGGCAAGTGGGAAGGGATGGGCTTTCATGATTGCTGTTGGTTAGGACGTGAAAAAGGGGGGCTGGGGAATGGACAAAAATAGCTGATGTAGGGGAGGAGAGGAAGGGGAAGAAACACAAGAGGAGCAGATAAAAATCATTCCGTCCTGAGCATCTTGGGTCTAACCCTCCGATTTCCCGTAATTTTGCCCCGCCCCAAACGAATTGCCCAACCATCTCCACCATGCAGAATCCACCCATCTATCAGCCCAAAAACAAGATCCGCCTCGTCACCGCCGCCTCGCTCTTCGACGGCCACGATGCCGCCATCAACATCATGCGCCGCATCATGCAGGCCTCCGGGGCTGAGATCATCCACCTGGGCCACAACCGCTCGGTGCAGGAAATCGTCAACTGCGCCATCCAGGAAGACGTGCAGGGCATCGCCATCACCTCCTACCAGGGCGGTCACGTGGAATTTTTCAAATACATGTACGACCTGCTGAAAGAGCGCGGCGCGGGCCACATCAAAATTTTCGGCGGCGGCGGCGGCACCATCCTGCCCGGCGAAATCGAAGAACTCCAGGCCTACGGCATCACCCGCCTGTACCACCCCGACGACGGCCGCCGCATGGGCCTGCAGGGCATGATCAACGACGTGCTCGAACAGTGCGACTACCCCCTGGGCTTCTCGCTCAACGGCGAACTGAAACACTTCGCCGAACGCGACCCCGGCGCCATCGCCCGGCTGATCACCGTGGCGGAGAACAATCCGGATTTTTATGAAAAGGAAGTTCGGCCGAAACTAAACCCCACCCCCGGCCCCTCCCCAAAGGGGAGGGGTGACACGACAAGCGATGTCAAGTTTCGTAAGCCAGGAGACCTCACAAACGAAGGAATGGCCGCCGACATCCAGTCACCCCTCCCCTTTGGGGAGGGGCCGGGGGTGGGGTTAACACCGCGCCAAGGCGTCATCCTCGGCATCACCGGCACCGGCGGCGCAGGCAAATCCTCCCTCGTCGATGAGCTCGTGCGGCGCTTTCTCATGGATTTTGAAGGCAAATCCATCGCCATCGTCTCCGTCGACCCCTCCAAACGCAAGACCGGCGGCGCCCTGCTCGGCGACCGCATCCGCATGAACGCCATCTTCCATCCCGACCTGACTTCCAGGGTCTTCATGCGCAGCCTCGCCACCCGCGCCGCCCACAAGGCGACGTCCCAGGCCCTGGCCGCGGCCATCGCGGCGGCCAAGGGAGAAGGCTACGACCTGGTCATCGTGGAGACCGCGGGCATCGGCCAGAGCGACAGCTCCATCACGGACCTGGTGGACGTCTCGATGTACGTGATGACGCCGGAATACGGCGCCGCCACCCAGCTCGAGAAGATCGACATGATCGACTTCGCCGACCTGGTGGTGCTCAACAAGGCCGACAAGCGCGGCGCAGAGGACGCCCTGCGGGACGTGCGCAAGCAGTTCCAGCGCGCCCGCAAGCGCTTCGACGCCGACCCGGCCGCCATGCCCGTCTACGCCACCATCGCCTCCCAGTTCAACGATCCCGGCACCACGCGGGCCTATGTGGCCATGGTGGCGGCGCTGGCGGAGAAGACCGGCGTGGCCTGGATCGCGAAGCTCCAGGCGCCGGAGGGGGAATCGTTGAAGGCCGCCATCATCCCCGGCGAGCGCACGCGCTACCTGGCGGAGATCGCCGACACGGTCCAGGGCTACAAGAAGTGGGCTTTGAAACAGGCGGACACCGCGGAAACCGCCTACGCCCTCCACGCCTCCCTGGCCACCCTGGGGGACCGCGTCCCCGCCATGGCGGAGTTCTACGACGCCGCCCAGCTCACGGAGGCCATCGAAGGCGAGCAGGGCGCCGAAGTGGACCAGGACCACGCCCGGGCCGTGCGCCTCCTGCGCCAGCGCTATCAGGAGCACCTGGGGGAGCTGAACGCCGGCTGCCGCAAGCTCCTCGCCGCCTGGGAGCGCACCCGCCACGCCTTCCGCGACGACGAGAACGTCTACGTCGTCCGCGGCCGGGAAATCCGCGCGAAGAACTACACGGAGACCCTGTCAGGCACCCGCATCCCCAAGGTCGCCCTGCCGGACTTCCGGAGCTGGGGCGAACTGCTCGCCTGGCAGCTCCTGGAGAACATCCCGGGCCGCTTCCCCTTCACGAGCGGCGTCTTCGAGTACAAGCGCGCCGGGGAGGATCCCACCCGCATGTTCGCCGGGGAGGGCACGCCGGAGCGCACCAACAAGCGCTTCCACTACGTCAGCAAGGGCCAGCCCGCGGTGCGCCTGAGCACCGCCTTCGACAGCGTCACCCTCTACGGCGAGGATCCTCACCCGCGCCCGGACATCTACGGCAAGGTGGGCAACAGCGGCGTGTCCATCTGCACCCTGGACGACGCCAAGAAGCTCTACTCGGGCTTCGACCTGCTGGCGCCCTCGACGTCGGTGAGCATGACCATCAACGGCCCGGCCCCCATGCTGCTGGCCTTCTTCATGAACGCCGCCATCGACCAGCGGGCGGAGAAGTGGCTCCGGGAGCACGGCCAGATGGACGCGGCCCAGGCGAAGATCGACGCCCTGTACGCCGCCAAGGGGCTCGCGCGGCCTCGCTACGCCGGGGAGCTGCCGGCGGGGAACACGGGCCTGGGCCTGGCCCTCTTGGGCGTCACCGCCGACGAGGTCCTGCCCCCCGACGTCCACGCGAAGCTGAAGTGCGAGGCCCTGGCGATGGTGCGGGGCACGGTGCAGGCCGACATCCTGAAGGAGGACCAGGCGCAGAACACCTGCATCTTCTCCGCGGAGTTCGCCCTGAAGGTCATGGGCGACATCCAGGAGCGCTTCATCGCCGACAAGGTCCGCAACTTCTACAGCGTGTCCATCTCGGGCTACCACATCGCGGAGGCCGGGGCGAACCCCATCACCCAGCTGGCCTTCACCCTGGCCAACGGCTTCACCTTCGTGGAGTACTACCTCAGCCGGGGCATGGACATCGACGACTTCGCGCCGAACCTCTCGTTCTTCTTCAGCAACGGCGTGGACGCGGAGTACAGCGTCATCGGGCGCGTCGCGCGCCGCATCTGGGCCACGGCGATGCGGGAGAAGTACCACGCCAACGAGCGCAGCCAGAAGCTGAAGTACCACATCCAGACCTCGGGCCGCTCGCTCCACGCCCAGGAGATCGACTTCAACGACATCCGCACCACCCTGCAGGCCCTCTACGCCATCTATGACAACTGCAACAGCCTGCACACCAACGCCTACGACGAGGCCATCACCACGCCCACGGAGGAGAGCGTGCGCCGGGCCATGGCCATCCAGCTCATCATCAACCGGGAGCTGGGCCTGACGAAGAACGAGAACCCCCTGCAGGGCGCCTTCATCACCGAGCAGCTCACGGAGCTGGTGGAGGAGGCCGTGCTCCTGGAGTTCCGCCGCCTCAGCGACCGGGGCGGCGTGCTGGGGGCCATGGAGACCATGTACCAGCGCGGCAAGATCCAGGAAGAGTCCATGCACTACGAGCACCTCAAGCACAACGGCGAGCTGCCCATCGTCGGCGTGAACACCTTCCTCAACCCCCACCCGCCGGAGCTGGGCGCCATCGAGCTGATCCGCTCCACCGACGAGGAGAAGGCCCAGCAGATCGCCAACCTCCACGCCTTCCAGGCCCGCAACGCCGACCGCGCCCCGGCGGCCCTGGAGAAGCTCAAGGCCGCCGCCCGGGAAGGCGGCAACCTCTTCGAGGCCCTGCTGGAGACCGTGAAGTCCTGCAGCCTGGGGCAGATCAGCACGGCCCTGTACGAGGTGGGCGGGCAGTACCGGCGGAACATGTAGGCCCGCGACCCAACCCGCGACCCCCTGGGCCGTAGCCTGGACTTCCCCGCCGAGGCGCCATGCCCCCCGTCCGTCCCCTTCCCCTGCTCCGCTCCCTGCCCTACTTCGTGATCCCTTCGGCGATCACCGGCTGGATCATCTACCGGGGCTTCGACCTCATGTTGGCCCGGGGCTTCCTGCCCCTGACCTGCTTCCTGGCCCTGGCGCTGACCCTGGTGGGGCTCTTCGTCGCGGCCCTGGCGGCCTACCACCTCGAGGATCGGGAATGGACCTGGAGCGAATTCCGGGACCGCCTGCGCCTGGGCCGGATGGCGAGGGCCGACTGGGGCTGGACGGTCCTGGTGGCGGCGGTCCACATCGGCACCTACCTCGGCCTGGGCTTCACGTCCGCGTGGCTGGAGAAGCTCCTGTGGCCCATGCCGGCGGTCCTGGACAAGGTCTTCTCCGACCAGCCCGGCGTCTTCGCGGGGGTTGTGCTCAAGGGGCAGTGGTGGTTCGCGGGCCTCTCCGCCGCCGTCCTCTTCTTCAACATCTTCGGCGAGGAACTCTGGTGGCGCGGCATCATCCAGCCCCGCCAGGAAGCGGCCCTGGGGCGCCACGCCTG
>JBGASS010000186.1:0-5785 GCA_044229555.1 Holophagaceae bacterium | reverse complement strand
ATCAGCAGGGAACAGTCGCAGTCCCGCCCCAGCTCGATCCAGCGCCGCAGCTCCTCGCCCTGGATGTGGCGGCCCGTGGGGTTGTTGGGATTGGAGAAGAGGAGGGCGCCGAGGCCCCGGCCCTGGATCTCCCGGCGAAGCTCCTCGATGGGCAGGGCGTAGGCCCGCTCCGCCTCCAGCAGGATGGGGATGGCGGTGAAGGCCTTGAAGACGTCCAGCAGCTCCTCGTAGGCGGTGTAGTCGGGCAGGAAGTGGCCCAGGTTGATCTGGCCCAGGGCCGCCGCGGCCCGCGCGAGGCCCACCCGGCCGCCGCCGCTGATGCAGACGTTCTCCGCCCCGTACCGGGTCTTCATCCCGCGGCGGTAGGTGCGGTTGTAGGAGCCGGCGATGGCATCGCGCAGCTCCATGAGGCCCGCCACCGGGGCATATTCCTGATCGTCCACCAGGATGGGCACCGCCTGCTCCCGGGGCGGCGCGCCGGGCAGCTCGCCGGTGTCGGGCTGGCCCTGGCCCAGGTTGCACCAGTCCGGATCCGCGGCATCGAAGCCCAGCTTCCGCGCCTCGCCGGTGACGTAGATGACGCCGGTGCGGGGGACGGGGCGAAAGGCGGAGGGATGGGGTTCGGGATGCATCCCCCATGCTACCGTGGGCATTCCAGAACCAAGCCCGGCGCAGGTTTCGGCGCGATCCGGGCGTTCCTCCAAGGATCCCGGATGCGTCCTTTTCCCGCCCTCGGCCTCATGCTGCCCCTCCTCGCCACGCCCGCCCTGCGCGCGGAGGATCCCCTGGACGGCAACCGCGTGGGCTTGGCCTTCGCCCTGGTGAAGCCGACGGGCAGCGGCTTCGACGGATTCAAGACGGGATATCAGGGCAGCCTCCAGATCCACTTCAATCGGGAAAGCCCCTGGCTGGGGCGGCTGCGCATCGACTACATGGCCGTGGACAGCGACGGTCCGCAGGTCCGGGGCTTCTACTACTATGCGGGGCCCGGCGGCTCCCTGCCCCGGATAGTGGACCTGAGGCGGGAGGGCTATGGCGTCGCGTACGAATGGATGCCCCATTTCGGCGGGACCAGCCGCTCGGGCGCCTTCGGCATTCTCGGAGTGGGGGGCATGCTCTGGAACGAGCGCCAGAAGGCCCTGGTAAGCCCCGCCTTCTCCTACGAATCCGTTTCGAGGACGGACAGCGACTTCGCCTTCACGCCCTCCCTGGGCTTCGATACCGCTTCAACATCCACGCCGCCCTCGGCCCGGGTCGTCGGCAGCTACCTCAACCACCGGGGGGATCCGCCGGAGTGGACCTCCAGCGGTGAACGGACCTACCTGGCCTTCGGCGCCAGCTTTCGATTCTAGGGAAAACGGTTCGCGCTCCCCGCTGGAGTTCTGGATGTCCTCCCCCTTCCTGTTCGCCCTCTGCCTCCCGGTCCTCCAGGCGCCGGCGCCACAGCCCCGCCCTCCACGACCGCCAGCGCGCTGCCCGCCCCGCGCCTGGACGGGCGGCGGATCCTGGAGGACGTGAAGACCCTCGCCAGCCCGGCCTTCCAGGGCCGCCGGCCCGGCACCGAAGGCCACCGGAAGGCCCAGGCCCTGATCGAGGCCCGGCTGAAGAGCCTGGGACTCCCCAAGCTGGGAGCTTCCTACCGCCTTCCCTACCAGGCGCCCCGCGCAGGCGCCAACTTCGCGGCGGTGGTTCCGGGCACGGAGAAGCCCTCCGCCTGCATCTTCGTGACTGCCCACTACGATCACCTGGGCATCCGGCAGGGAAGGCTCTATCCCGGCGCAGACGACAACGCGTCGGGCACCGCCGCCGTGCTGGCCCTCGCCGCCCACTTCAAGGCCCATCCGCCCCGGCACACCCTGGTCTTCGCCTTCTTCGACGACGAGGAGCGCGGCCTCCTCGGCTCCCAGGCCTTCGTCGCCGCAGCGCCGTGGAAGCCCCTCCGGCCCCTCCTGGACCTCAACGCGGACATGCTGAGCCGCAGCGGGCCGGGCGAGCTCTGGATCTCCGGGCTGCGGAACCATACGACCCTGCGGGGCCCCCTGGAAGCCCTGGCGGGGGAAGTCCCCGTGCAGCTCCGCTTCGGCCACGACACCCCGAAGGTCCCCAAGCCCGACGAGGACTGGAGCGACGAATCCGACCAGGCCTCCTTCAACCGGGCCGGCATCCCCGGCCTCTACATCGGCGTCGAGGACCACGCGGACTACCACCAGCCCACGGACACCTTCGCGCGCATCCAGCCGGACTTCTACCTGCGGGCCTGCGAGACCCTGCTCAAGATCGTGGAGCGGGTGGACGGGCTGGAATTGGAGGACCTGCTCCAGCGCGGACGGGTTCCTTGAGATTCGTTCAGCGGAAGGTCGGTGCGCCCTTGGCAATGGTCTGCAGGCTTGATGCGGCAGATGCCAAGTCCGGGCCCGCACCGAACTTGCAAATTCCGGATTCGATCCTGTAGGCAAAGGCGATCTTGGCCCGGGAGGCCACGGCCTTGCCATTGGCAGCTTGTGGCCCGAAGCGCCACTTCATGCCAAGGGATTCTGAGATCGCGCCCAGCTGGGTTCACAGGACTCTTCTCACCGAGAGTCCATTCGAGGGTGGGTAGGGACGGATCGGCGAGGGCAGCGAACACCGGCTTCTCGTCGGCGGCCCTGGCAGCAATCACCAAGGAGGCTTTCTTCAGTTCCGCGAAGGCCTTCCGGGTGCCCGGCCCGTCACCCGCGCCGGCCCGGTCGAGGATGAGGTTGAACCAGGCCTGGCCCAATTTGGGATCCAGGGCCACGGCGGCCTCGAAGGCGGCCCGCGCCTCGGCGGCCTTCCCCTGGTTGCCCAGGGCGATGCCCAGGAGGTTCTGGGCCGCGCCGTCCTTGGGCGTGGCGGCGATGCGGGCCCGGGCGTGGGCTTCCAGGCCGGCCCAGTCCTTGGCCGCGATGAGCTTGTTCACGTCCGGCTGCTGGGCGCTCAGCGCCACGAGGGACGCGGGCAGCGCGAGGACGGCCATCTTCATGGGGCACCTCCGGGAAAAGGAGCGATGGGATCGAAGGAGCATGCTGGAACGGGAATCACGTCACGGCTTCCACCCGAGGATGGGATCCAGGCTCGCTTGCGAGATGGGGTGATAGCCCTGCCGGGCCTTGCGGTAGATGTCGATGGCCATGAGCTTGCCTTCCGGCGTCCGGGCCAGCTCCTCGTAGAGGGGCTTGATGAGCTTGCGGCGGCCGATGGCGACGAGGTAGCTCTCGAGGCGCGGGTAGGCGGGCTCGTACTTGTGGCGGATGGCCAGCAGCAGCCAGCGGTGCGCGATCTCGGCGTTGCCGCGCTGGGTGAGGCCGAAGGCCAGGTCCAACTCCTTCATGCGGGCGAGGGAGAGGTCCCTGGGAAGGGCTTCGAGGAAGTGCAGCCACGCCTGGGTGGTCCAGGCCTTGCCCGGAAGCGCCGCCGTCTTCACCGAGCCCGAATTCCAGCCCACGGCCAGGCGGGCCACCTCGGCGAAGGCCTCACTGGACGGCTTCGGCGCGCCATCGGGAAGACCCGGGGCCTTGAGCCATTCGGTGAGATGCACGGCCTCGGCCTTGGCGGGATCGGCCGTGAAGAGGGTGGAGGCCAGGTCCTCCTCCAGGTCGGCGGTGGTGCGGCTGGTGAAGGCGCCCCGCTGGAACCAGCCCTTCAGCCACGCGTCGAAGGCCGGGCGGCCGAAGGCTTCCTCCAGGCTGCGGAGGAGGAGGCAGCCCTTCTCGTAGGGGACGCCGGTCATTCCGTCGTCGGGGTCCCGGCCCGCCAGGTCGATGTGCAGCACCTGGTCCTTCGCCGCGGAGGTCCTCAGCTCCTCCTGCAGCGTGTTGTAGCCCAGCACCGCCTCCATGTCCGCGCGGTCCTTGCCGTAGAGGGCTTCCACGATGCGGCGCTCCACGTAGGTGGTGAAGCCCTCGTTGAGCCAGAAGTCCCGCCAGGTGGCGTTGGTGACCAGATTGCCGCTCCAGCTGTGGGCCAGCTCGTGGGCCACGAGGCTGACCAGGCTCTTGTCGCCCGCCAGGATGGTGGGCGTGGCGAAGGTGAGGCGGGGGTTCTCCATGCCGCCGAAGGGGAAGGAGGGGGGCAGCACCAGCAGGTCGTAGCGGCCCCAGGCGTAGGGCCCGTAGAGCTTTTCCGCCGCGGCCACCATGCGCTCGGTGTCCGACAGTTCCGCGGCGGCCTTCGCCAGCATGGAGGGCTCGGCGTAGACGCCGGTGCGGCGGCCCAGGGCCTTGAAGTCCAGGTCCCCGACCGCCAGGGCCAGCAGGTAGCTCGGGATGGCCTTCTCCATGGTGAAGCGGTAGTCGCCGTTCTTCGGGCCGGCGGGGGGATTCTGGGCGCCCATGACCGCCCGCAGGCCCTTGGGCGTGCGGATGCGCGCCGCGAAGGTGACGCGCACCGCCGGGCTGTCCTGGCAGGGCACCCAGGAGCGCGCGTGGATGGCCTGGCTCTGGCTGAACATGAAGGGCTGCTTCTTCCCCGCGGTCTGGGCCGGCGCGAGCCACTGGAGGCCCGAGGCGGACGGGCTCGTGCGGTAGGCGATGCGCACCTGGTCCGCGCCCTTGGGCACCGTGACCTGCAGGGCTGAGCCGAGGAAGGGCGCCGGCCCCATGAGCTGGAATTCGACCTTGGTCCAGGCCTTGCCACCGCGGCCGGCCTCCACCGACTGGATCTCCAGGTCGCGGGTGTCGAGCATCAGGGTCGTGAGGTTCTCGTCGGCCTTCTTCACCGTGAGGCGGACGCTGCCTTCCAGGATCTTTTTCGTGAAGTCGGCCTTCAGGTCCAGGTCCAGGTGGGTGACGCGGATCTGGGCGGGATTGGCGGCGGAATGCAGGTCCCGGGCGGCCTCCCAATGGCGCCGCAGCGGGGCCATGGGCATGGGGCGCCGCGCGGCGTTGTCGGCTTCGGCCTCCTGGGCCGCCGCGGTGTGGCCTGCGGCCAGGGCGAGGGCGAGGAGGCTTGGCAGGATCGGGTTGCGCATGGACACCTTCCGGGAAGACTCCAGTTTCGGCCAGTTGGCGGGCAAGATGAAGCCATGCGTTCCGGCTCCTGGCTCCTGCTCCTTTGCTCGACCCTCCTGCGGGCCCAGAGCGTGGCCCTGACCTTCGACGACGGGCCCGACATCAAGGAGCTGGGGCTGGCCCGGGCCCAGGCCCTGAACGCCGGGATCCTGCAGGCGCTGTCCCAGGCCAAGGTCCACAGCATCCTCTTCTCCTCGGGGACGCGCGCGGACAGCCCCGAGGGCTGGGCCCTGGCCCGGGCCTGGGGGGAGGCGGGTCACCTGGTGGGCAACCACAGCTATTCCCATCCCTACTTCCATTCCAGGAAGGTCAGCCTCGCGGACTTCGAGGCGGACGTCGCGAAGATGGACGGGCTCCTCCGGGCCGTGCCCGGTTTCACGCCCCTGTTCCGGTTCCCCTTCCTGAAGGAGGGGGACACGGCGGAGAAGCGGGACGGCTTCCGCGCCTGGATGACCGCGAAGGGCTACCGCAACGGCGCCGTCACCATCGACGCCAGCGACTGGTACTACGATGCCCGCTTCCGGAGATGGAAGGAGGCCCATCCCGCCCCGGCGGATCCGGCGCCCGTCCGCCGGGCCTACCGCGCCCACCGGTGGGACCGCGCCCGATACGACGAGGGGCTCGCCGGGCAGCTGGGGCTGAAAGGCGTCAAACACACCCTCCTGCTCCATACCAACGAGCTCAACGCCGCCTTCCTGCCCGACATCCTCGCCATGTTCCGGCAGAAGGGCTGGAAGGTCGTGGACGCGAAGGAGGCC
>JBGASS010000185.1:0-6317 GCA_044229555.1 Holophagaceae bacterium | reverse complement strand
GAGGACGGTTCGATCCTGCGGCTGCGGCACCGCGAAGGGGTGATGAGGGTGGTCGGCTCCGTACCGGGACCGGGGGTGCCTCCCCGCGCCCTCGCCGAGGGGCCGGGGGAGGTCCTCTGGATCGGCACGGCCCAGGGCCTCTACCGCCAGGACGGCCAGGGCCTGGAGGCCTTCACCCGCAAGGACGGGCTGCCCGGGGATGCCTGCGCGCCCTCGGCCCTGCTCGCGGAGGGGAACGGCGACATCTGGGTCGCCACCCCCGGCGGGCTGGCCCGGTTCGAGAACGGGCTGGCCGCCCGGCGGCCGGAGCCCCCCCGGACGGTGCTGACGGGGCTGGCCTTCGGAGGCCGGCCCGTGCGCCCGGTGGAGGGGGCCCTCCTGCGCCTCGGGCCGGACCAGGACGCCCTGGAGGCGGAGGCCACGGCCCTCGCCTTCGCCCGCTCCCACGCCGTGGCCTTCCAGTCCAGGCTCATCGGCCACGACGAAGGCTGGCGGGAGGCGCCGGGGGGGCGCGTGAACTACGCCAAGCTGCCGCCGGGGACCTACCGCCTCGACCTCCGCGCCAGCCTCCAGGGCGGCGCGGCCCCGGCCCTGTGGGGCGAACCCGCCCATGTCTGGTTCAGCCTCCGGCCCCCCTGGTGGCGCAGCGCCTGGGCCACCGCCGCCGGCCTGGCCGCCCTCGCGGGAATCTTCTACGCCCTCTACCGCTGGCGGACCCGCGCCCTCCTCGCGCGCAACACGCAGCTGGCCACGGCGGTGCGGGACCAGACCGCGGCCCTGCGCCAGGCGGTGCGGGAGGCCCAGGCCGCCGACGAGGCCAAAGGGGAGTTCCTCGCCACCATGAGCCACGAGCTGCGCACGCCCCTCAACGCGATCCTCGGGATGGCGGGCATCCTCCTCGAATCCAACCTGGCGCAGCCCCAGCGGGAGTCCGCCCGCAGCATCCAGGGCGCGAGCCGGGCCCTTTTGGCGATCATCAACGACCTGCTGGACTTCGCGCGGCTCGAGGAGGGCGGCCTGCGCCTCCACCGCGTGCCCTTCGACCTTTCGGAGATCCTGGAGGAGATCCTGGACCTGCTCAGCCCGCAGGCGGAGGAGAAGGGCATCGAGCTGGTGCTGCGCATCAAGCCCGGCACGCCGCGCCGCGTCCTGGGCGATCCGGACCGGATCCGCCAGGTGGCCCTGAACCTCCTGGGGAACGCGCTCAAATTCACGGAGCGGGGCCACGTCATGGTGGCGGTGGAGTGCCTGCGGGAGTCGGAGGGGCTCGCCGAACTCCAGGTGAACATCGAGGACACGGGCATCGGCATCAGCGAGGACAAGCAGGCCCGCCTCTTCGAGCGCTTCAGCCAGGCCGACAGCGGCATCACCCGGCGCTACGGCGGCACGGGGCTGGGCCTCGCCATCTCCCGGAAGCTGGTGGAGCTCATGGGGGGGCGCATCGGCCTGCAGAGCCGGGTCGGCATCGGCTCCTGGTTCTGGTTCACCCTGGAACTGCCCCTGGATCCCCAGGCCCCGCCTGCTCCGGAACGCCCCCGCTGGCCGGACTTCCCGGTGCTGCTCGCCACGCCCCATGACATTCCGGGCAAGGCGCTCCTGGAGCTCCTGGAATCCTGGGAGGCGCCCTGCGCCCTGTGCGCCTCCATCTCCGAGGCCATGGCCCGCCTGGAGGAGGCCCGGGCCGGGGGCCATCCCTTCCACGCCGTGCTTCTGGATGCCGGCCTCGCCGCCGATCCCCGGGAGGCCGTGGCCCTGGCCCAGGAGGTGCGCGCCCTCCTGGTGCTGGCGTATGCACCGCGGCCTGGAGGCCGGCGACTGGCGGACCCTGGGGGCCGAGGGGTGCTCCGCAAGCCGATCTACGACTGGCCCTGCGAGGCCCTGGAGCCCGTGCGGGAGGCCATCGCGGAGGGCCGGCCCGTGGTCTGATGGGCGGGGAGGACCCGGAGGAGACCCCGGACACCTCGCGGCTCCTGGAAGGCAAGCGGGTCCTGCTGGCGGAGGACAACGAGCTGAATCAGAGGGTCGCCGTGCACATGCTGCAGTCCCTCGGGGCGGAGGTCGTGGCCTCCGACGGCAAGGAGGCCATCGAGCGCAGCCTGGAGGCCCGCTTCGACCATGCTCATGGACGCCCAGATGCCCGAGCTGGACGGCTACAGCGCCATCGCCATCCGCACCATGGAGCACGGCCTGCGGCGCACGCCCATCCTGGCCCTGACCGCCCACGCCATGGAGGGCGAGGAGGCCCGGGCCCGCGCCGCCGGCATGGACGGGCTCCTCACCAAGCCCCTGGAGAAGCCGGACCTCGTCCGCGCCCTGGCCCCCCTGCTGGACGGCTCCGTGGCCCCGCTTCCGGATCCCTTCGACAAGGCGGCCCTGCGCCGCCTCGGCGAGGATGCCCGGGAGGTGGCCGGCCTCTTCCTCCAGCACGCCCCGTCCCGGATGCGGGACATCCACCAGGGCCTGGCCGACCGCGAGGTCGAGCCCTTGCGCCAGGCCGCCCACGCCCTCAACGGGATGTCCGCCTACGTCTACGCCAAGGCCCTCTCCAAGCGCTGCGGCGAGCTCGAGGACGCCGCCGCCGGGGGCCGCTTCAAGGAGGCGGAGGCCCTCGCCGCCGAGGCCCAGGGCGAGTACGACCTGGTGGTGGCCGCGCTGAAGGTCCATTTCGGCCTGTGAGGGCCGGCCCGGTTCAGACGTGGACCTTCGCCGAGACCCGGTTGCCCCGCCCCGCGTAGGCGATCTCGTCGAAGCTCAGGGCCTTGGCCATGGCGATGCCGCGGCCATGGGTGTGGAAGGCGCGGTCCGGCGCGAGTTCCAGGTAGGGCAGCCAGTCGAAGCCCTGGCCCTCGTCCTCCACGGTGAGGGTGAGGCCGCCAGGCTCCCGGAGGAGCGTGGCCACCGCCGTGCGCTCGCGGTATTCGGGCCTTTCGAGCCGCTCGTGCACTTCCGCCAGCAGCCGCCGCTCCTGCATGAGGCGGGTCTTGTCGGCGAAGGAGAGCTCCAGGTTGCCGTGCTCCACGGCGTTGATGAGGAGCTCCCACACGCCCACGGCCACCCGTTCGGGATCGGGATAGACGCGCACCAGCAGGGCCGCCAGGGCCCTGGCCTCGGCGGGCGTGCGGTAGCGGAACTCCGCGCGGTGGAGGAGGCTCGCGGCGAGGGCGCCCTGGGCCAGCTCCCCGGCGGTCCGGAGGAATTCCTGCCGGCTCTCGAGGGCGGCCCGCACCACGCTGCGCAGGACCTGCAGGTTCAGGGGCTTGGTGAGGTAGTAGAAGGCCCCGGCGCGGATGCCCGGCGATGCGCCTTCCGGCGCCGAATCGGCGGTCTGGAGATCACCGGCACGTTCGAAGGCGGGTCCTCCTTCATGCGCTTCAGGAGGCCCATGCCGTCCAGGCGCGGCATCATCACGTCCAGCAGCACCACGTCGAAGGCGGGGTCGGCGTCCAGGATCGCCCAGGCGGCCTCCCCGTCCTCGGCGGTGAGGATGGCGTCGCTCTCGGGCCGCAGGGCGCTGGCGAGGGCGGAGAGGTTCACCGGCGTGTCGTCCACCAGCAGGACCGGCGCGGATCTGCCCATGGGGGCTCCGGGGGCGGTGGGGATGGGCAGTGTCTGGGTGGGCGGAGATTCTAGCGGATTCCTCGCCCGCGCGCTGGCCGGCTGCGCGGGCCTTTCTCTCGGCGCGAACGCCCGTGTGGGGTCGACGCTCGACCGCGCCGCGGCGCGTTTCACGCGGCGCTTTCCATGCCGCCAGACTACACCGGGATCTTTATGCCGCAAGTATTTAACGACACGTGCGGTGTTATTTGGTGTGACCCGAGGACACACGGACCTTCAGCATTGCTTCGGGATCCTTTCACCGGAGGCATCTTGCGCCAGCGCACGAGGAAGCGGAGCCCTACAAGATCAAGATGGTCGAACCGCTCCGGATGACCACCCGGGACGAGCGGGAGCGGGCCATCCGGGAGGCGGGCCACAACACCTTCCTCCTCCGCAGCGAAGACGTGTACATCGACCTGCTCCGCGGATTCCGCACCACCGCCGCCAGCCGCCATGGCGACCGCCAGGCGGGCCGGGTCCCGCCATGCTGGAGATCTACGGCTTGAGCACCTCGTGCCACCCGCCAGGGCCGCGCCGCCGAGCACATCACGAGCCAGATCCGCATCAGGCCCGGCCAGTTCGTGCCCATGAACATGTACATCACCACCACCCGCGCCCACGCCGAGCGCGCCGGCGGCGTGTTCTACAACTGCATCGTGGACGAGGCCAACGACCCCTGGAGCGACTTCCCCTGGAAGGGCAACATCGATCTCCGCCAAGCTGCAGGCCCTGGTGGACGAGCACGGCGCCGACAGCATCGCCTACCTGAGCCTGGCGCCCTGCGTGAACATGGCCGGCGGCCAGCCCTTCAGCATGGCGAACATCCGCGAGGTCTCGGCCTGGGCGAAGCGGTACGGCCTCGCCATCATCTTCGACGCCACCCGCGCCGCGGAGAACGCCTACTTCATCCAGCAGCGGGAGGAGGGCTACGCCAACCGGACCGTGAAGGCGATCCTGCGGGAGATGATGGGCTACGGCGAAGGCTGCACCGTCAGCTCCAAGAAGGACAACCTGGTGAACATCGGCGGCTTCCTCGCCACCAACAACGCCCCGTTCTTCCAGAAGGCCAAGGAGCTGGTGGTGGTCTTCGAGGGCATGCCCACCTGCGGCGGCCTGGCGGGCCGCGACATGGAAGCCCTCGCGCAGGGCATGCGCGAGATGGTGGAGACGACTACATCGCCAGCCGCGTCCGTCAGGTCGAATATCTGGGGAGCAGGCTCATCCAGGCGGGGATCCCCGTCGTGCGGCCCATCGGCGGCCACGGCGTCTTCCTCGACGCGAAGCGCTTCCTGGAGCACCTGCCCCAGGACCAGTTCCCCGCCCAGTCCCTGGCGGCGGCCCTCTACGTGGACAGCGGCGTGCGCGCCATGGAGCGCGGCATCGTCAGCGCGGGCCGGGATCACAGGACCGGCGACCACCATCGCCCGGCCCTGGAGCTGGTGCGCCTCACCATCCCGCGGCGGGTCTACACCAATCTCCACATGGACGTGGTGGCGGAGAGCTGCGTGGAGCTGTGGGAGACCAGGCACGGGATCCGCGGGCTG
The DNA here is from genome assembly GCA_044229555.1 of Holophagaceae bacterium. Taxonomy (GTDB): domain Bacteria; phylum Acidobacteriota; class Holophagae; order Holophagales; family Holophagaceae; genus JADJVL01. The sequence goes on along the minus strand of JBGASS010000185.1, from coordinate 1,176 downwards.
CGGATGGTCTACGAACCCGAGAGCCTCCGCTTCTTCCAGGCGCGGTTCGAGCCCCTGGTGCCGGTGCACGCCTGAAGGCCGGCCTGGCCCCAGGCGAAGCTGCCGGCGGCTCGGATGGCGGATCGCCTAGCATCCGCTCGTGGGGCAGGGCCGGCGTGGGCGCGTAGATGGTGCTCCGGGATCCACCATGTGCAGGTTGCTGATCTTGCCGGTGTAGGCGCAGGCGTACTGCTGCATCTGGTCCGCGAGGCGGGTCTGCTCCTCCCGGTCCCGGAAGAGCGGCCCCCACAGCGGGTTGAAGGCGGCCTCCACGGAGGCGTTGAGCTGCCTGGCCCGGACCTGCAGGGCCTCGGCGCGCTGGTCCACCTCGTCGGCCTCGGCCTTGAGCTGGGCCATCTCCCGGTCGAAGGCCTGCAGCGCTTCGGGGCTGAGGCGGGGCGCCAGCACGTGGCGGCGGTGGCGGAGGCGGGCCCACTCGTCCAGGAGCAGGGAGATGCGGCGCTGGCAGCGGCGCCGGCTGGTCTCCACCCGCAGCAGCTCCCGCAGGTCCTCGCCCTGGGCCTCCAGCTTGAGGAGCTCGGTCTCCAGTTCGGGGATGAGCATGAGGGTGCGCCAGGCCAGGGTCTTCTTGGAGCGCAGGATGTCGCCGTAGACGTGGTCGCCCACGTAGAGGACCTCCTCGCCGCTGGCCTCCAGGGTCTCCTCGATCCAGAAGGCGTTGCCCCCGGTGAAGGCGTGGTCGCAGCCGCTGCCGGGGATGGGCACGGCGGGGGGCCGCTCCATGAAGAAGAGGGGCTTGCGGGTGCTCACGCAGATCACGTCGAAGTAGTCCGTCCAGCGGGGCCGGGCGTCGTCCTGGCCGTCGAGGAGGTGGCCCATGACGCCGTTGGTGAAGGTCCAGTCGCTGTTGGTGGCCACGAAGAGCTGCTTGCCGCCGCGCCGCCAGCGGTCGAGGGCCGGGGCGAGGTTGGGGTCCTTGGGGATGAAGAAGCCCCGGTGCTCCAGGATCTCCGCCTTCATCTCGCCGTTGCGGTGCACCGAGTCGATGGCCCAGCGCACATCGTGGAAGACCTTCACGTAGTCCTTGCCCGGCAGCTTGCCGGCGTCGAGGAAGTCCACCAGCCGGGCGTAGAGGCCCGATTCGGGGATCTCGAACATGGTGTCGATGCTGCGGAA
>JBGASS010000184.1:0-5576 GCA_044229555.1 Holophagaceae bacterium | reverse complement strand
CATGGGGCATTGTGAGTAAGAGGACAACGGGAAGTTTTTGACTGCTCGACATGGGGTAGGTAATTGAATTCCCGCTCACGGAATTTGGATTGAGCTTGCTTGGGGGCCACGCCAGCCATCGTTATATCGGTGCCGGACAATCAAACTCCCAGGACTCCCTTGACTTCCTCCTCGAATCTCACAGCCTCAAGGCATCGGGGGGTAGTTCCAACGGTACAGTTCGCCCAGCCCTTCACTATGTTCGGCAAGGTCGTCTTGTACTTGTTTGTGTCCTTTTTTAATCTACCGTCCTTCCTCCGAACTAATCGGTGCGGGTTTAGCTGCACAAGCAGGGCGCCAGGCTCTGTCCGGCACTCGATGGGGAGATACTGATCTGCCACCTCATGGTGCAGGGCGCAAAGTACCCAAGCCTCTAGGTCTTGGGCTGGCACGCAGAGGACGACGTTGTCTGGAAGAGTTCCACCCAAGGCTGAGGTCAGATGGTCGCGAACCCAATTGCATGCGTTAGACGCCGGTGGGCACGAGCCATTAAACGCTGGTGATTTGAAGTCTTCATCTACCGCTACATCTGCATCAGTGTGGATGATGAGGCAATCTGCCCGCTCAAGGGCTTCCTCCCGCCCGGCTGGTCCCCCTGTTCGTTTTCCGGCACACCAATCCAACACACCCTTCCACCCATCGGAAAGGTTCGTGTCCAGGCCATCCACGTAAGCTGAGGAGGGTGGTTGGACGTGTCTAGGTATGAAGTCCTCAGTGCCAAGCCAGTTGGCGATAAGGCCTTGGATTACAATCTGATCCGTTGGGCCCTCAGTGACAAAGTAGACGTATTTCATTAGATATTCGCAGGAATTCCGCCAAAAGTGCCCATAACCCACTGTTGAGACAATGGGATACCTTTTTTTGCATTTTCTAATAATCTTTTGCTTACATTAACACGGCTCACGACGGTCTTTCCTGAATTGCTGCGTTCGACCGTAAAAAGACGAACAGCATCATCTTGAAGAGGCAAACCATCTAAAACCAATGGGTTGTGTGATGTGAGCAACAATTGCCTATCCTGACAGGCGGCAGTCCACTCACAAAGCTTCCTTGTTAGAGCTTTAGCCAAACGAGGATTAAGGGCATGGTCAAAGTTGTCCACTGCTAGCACGGGTGGTGAGTCTTGATGATGGATGAGTGCCATCATGAACAGAACAAACAGTGCTCCCTCGCTAGCATCGTATCCGGAGAGGTAATCTCTACCGTCAGCCATAAAGCGATCACGGAAACGAAGGATTTTGGTTGGTTGTGGAATATTTTTGGATACAGGAACTGAGCCTGGGCCCGTAGCACCGAGTCCACGGGCCCAATCAATCAAATCTACAACTGAGGTATATAGATCTTCAGGTGACTTAGAATGCCTCTTTGTATTGTTAAAAATATCACTCACAGTTTCAGCAAGACGGCCACCACTGAGACCAATTGGCTCTCGACTTTGGGGATCAGAATCGAGTCCACGAAGAGTTGCTGTATCGGGTGAAAATATTGCATATTGACGTAATTCCTTGAGAAGTTTCCCTGCCTGACTAGTGTCTGATAGTTCTACTGCTTTTAAGGCTGCATAACCCGCTGTTGGATCTAGAGTGAGTTTTAATCGCTGAGATCGCCCAACAACTTTGGTTTCCCCATCTAAAAGCAGCTCTGTTTTGTACCGCCATGCTGGTTCTGGCTTGATCAAGGGATTAAATAACCCTACGGAGTACGATGCACCTCCGGTGGAAGCAGTAAATCGAATTTCTGAGGGTTGTCTACTACCTTTGAAGCTAGACTTATACAAAACCGGAAGTCCAGGCCTGACACCCCTCCGGAGTAAAGCTTCATCATCCACCCGCCCGTTTGCAGACGCACCGAGGACGCCGATCGCCTCTAAGAGGTTGCTCTTGCCGCTGCCATTCGCCCCAATGAAGACGTTGACAAGGCCTAGTTCGACCTCGACATGTTCAAGGGACTTGAACGACTCGACTTGAATTCGATTCAACATGGCGAGGCCAGTCTAATGCAACTTGGCGTCAAATCCATCTCGGCATTCCTAGCCTGGTAGATTTCGTTCCTAACAAACGCATATAAAGGTCCTCACTTCCTACGAAATACCTGCTTGTTGAGGGTGGAAGTCGTCGTGGAATCCGAACAATTATTTCCTTCTGATTACCCCAACTCCACCCTCACCCCTTCCACCGCCCTCTCCAAATCCCCCACCGAATTGAACAGGTGGGTCGAAAACCGGATCCCGTTGAACCAGTTCTTCGGCACCATCTTCACGACCACCTGGTGCTTCTCCAGGAGCCGCATCATCAAGGCCCGGCTCTCCAGCGCGTCGGGCAGCCGGCAGGCGAGCAGGGGCGAGGCCAAGGGCCCGGGTGGCGGACTCGCGATCGGGAGCTTCGGCAGGGCCCGCAGCATCTCGTGGAGCTGGTTCCGCAGGCCCAGGTTGTGGGCTTCGATCTTTCGGATCCCGATCGCGTTGAGATAGTCGATGGCCGCGCCGAAGGCCAGCACGCCGGGGATGTTGATGACGCCGACGGCGTCGGTGTAGGCGTTGCGGCCGTTCTGCAGGGCGATGAGGTCCACGCGACGATCCGAATCCTCGCTGATGTACAGCAGCCCCGTTCCCTTGGGTCCCAGCATCCACTTGTGGCCGCTGGTGACGTAGACGTGGCAGCCCAACGCCTTCACGTTCACGTCGATGCCCCCGGTGGCCTGGGCACCGTCCACCACCGCCAGCGCGTCGTGGGCACGGGCCAGCGCCGACAGCTCGGCCACCGGCATGCGCAGGCCCGTGCTGGAGAGGAGGTGGCAGAAGGAGAGCACCTTCGTCTTCGGCGTGAGGGCCTTCTTGAATCGTTCGACGATCGCCTGGGGGTCGTTCTCGCCGGGCGGGATGACCACCCCATCGAGGATCACGCCGTGCTTCCGCGCCAGGTAGTCCCAGCACCACCTTCCGCCGGGGTGCTCCTGGTCCGTGGTGAGCACGCGGTCCCCCGCCCGGAGCCCCAGGCCTTGGGCCACCGCATGCATGCCGCTGGTGGTCGACTGGGTCAGCACCAGCTCGCCGTTCTTGCAGCCCAGGAAGGCCGCCGCCTTGGCCTGCACCTCGTCCATGGCCAATTCATGGATGCGGTACCCGTAGACCACCGGATTCTGCTCGAGTTCCTTCCACGCCGCGAAGGCGCGGTCCATCACCGGCCGTGGCGTCGGGCCCAGGGAAGCCGTCTGCAGGTAGACCAGGCCCGGGGTGAGGAGGTAGTCCTCGGCCTTGGCGAGGCCTCGCGCGGCACCCTCAGGAAAGGGAATGGGCTTTTCGGACGAAAGGTAGGCCTCGGCCCGCAGCAGTCGGGCGGCTGGAAGGGCGCCCATCGAAGCGAGGAAGAATCGCCGGGAGAGGGAGCGAGTTGGATTCATCGGTTCCGGTTCTCCTCGATTCGCGCCAGCACGAGCCGGCGCATCAGGTCCACGGGGAGGGGCCTTTCCGGCGTGAAGCGTATGGTGGCCTTGCTCGTGTCGTAGCCCATCAGGTCTTCCTTGAATGCTTCCACGGTAGTGGCGTTGGAGGGATAGAAGGCGCGATGCTTCGATGCCGCGCCGAAGGTCACCAGGATCCGGCCTTCGAGGTGGAAGGCCGGGAGCTGGTAGCTGATGCACTCCTCGGCATGCGGCGCGGCGGCCTGGATGGTCTTTCGGAGCGCTTCCAGGGCGGCCCGCTTCTCCCCCTCCAGGGTGGCCAGGTAGGCGTCGATGGATTCGGGTCGGGTCGTCGGTTTCTCGGCCATGGCTGGGGCTCCTCTCGGGGTTGGGGCGGGGCGTGTCATCCCGGCCGATAGGTGGTGAAGGTCCAGGGGTGGCCATCCGGGTCGCGGGCGTGGTACTCCCGCGCGCCGAAATCCGTATCCTCCGGGGAGGCCAGGATCTCCGCCCCCGCCCTTCGTGCCCTTTCGAAGTGGGCGTCCAGGTCCTCGACCTGTACGCAAAGGGCCTGCGTCGCCGCTCCAAGGCTCCGGGGGCTCAGCAGGCCGTCCTCGGGCCGGACCGAGCCCAGCATCACGACGTTCGTGCCCAGCCTCAGCTGGGCGTGGCGGACCAGGGGACCGGATTCGGGAACCGAGAAGCACTCCGTGAAACCAAAGGCTTCGCAGAGCCATGGGATGGCGCCGCGGGCGTCCTCGTAGCGAAGGATCGGGAAAATGGTCTGCATCGCGCCCCCGGGCTTGTCCCCGCGGCGAGTTTGGCGCATGGTTCAATCGTTTCCCAGCCCCTCTCGGCAGGCCCCATGGAAGACAGGCCCCAACCCTCCGTCGAATCCGAACTCCAGGCTGTGCAGCAGGCCCTGGAGGCCGCCGAGGCGCGCTTCCGGGACCTCACGGCGCTGAGTCCGGACATCGTGGCCCGGCTCGATCTAGAAGGCCGCTTCCGCTTCGCTTCCGGCGCCCTGCAGCGGATCCTCGGGCTTGAGCCGGCGACGGTGCTGGGCCGGCTGCCCACGGACTTCGTGATCCCCGAGGACGCTCCGGCGGTGCAGGCCTTCTGCGCCGCCCTGCTCCAGGGGGAGACGCCGTCCCCCGCCAAGTTCCAGATGCACCACGCCCAGGGCGGCGTGGTCTGGCTGGAGGCCCGGGGGACCCGTGTCCACGGCCCGGCCGGGGCCCCGGCGGAGGTGGTGCTCCTCGCCCGGGACATCACGGACCTCAAGGCCCTGGAGGCCATCCTCGAGCAAGAGGGCACCCGGGACGAGCTGACGGGCCTCCACAACCGGCGCTACCTGATGGAGCGCCTGGAACCGGCCCTCCGCTCCGCCAAGCGCTACGGCCATCCCCTCAGCTTCTGCCTCTGCGACCTCGACCATTTCAAGGCCGTGAACGAGGCGCACGGCCGCGCCGCCGGCGACGAGATCCTCAAGGCCTTTGGCTTCATCGCCCGCAAGGACCTGCGCAGCGAGGACCTGGCCGCCCGCTTCGGCGGCGACGAGTTCGCGTTCCTCTTTCCCTTCATCCGGGCCCAGGACGCCGCCGTCAGCCTGGAGCGCATCCGGGAGCGGCTGCGGGCCAAGGACTTCTGCGGGCGCGACGACGAGCTGTTCCGGGTCACCGCCACCTTCGGCGTGGCCAACCTGGACCCGGGCCACGCCCACCCCAAGGACCTCTTCGAGGCGGCGGACCGGGTGCTCTTCCACGCCAAGGAACAGGGGCGGGACCGGGTGCGGGTGGAGGGGTGAGCGGCCATCCCCGGCCCGAGGCCCGCACCCTCGCCACGGCCATTCACGGCCGCTACCTGCTCTCCGTTCCGGAAGCGCCCGGCCCCCACCCGCTCCTCGTGGGCTTCCACGGCTACGGCGAGAACGCGGAGCGCAGCCTGGAGGCCCTCCGGGCCCTTCCCGGCAGCGGGGCCTGGCTCCTGTGCGCCGTGCAGGCCCTGCACCGCTTCTACGACCGCAAGACGGAGACCGTGGTGGGCTGCTGGATGACGAAGCAGGATCGGGCCCTCACCATCGCCGACAACGTGGCCTACGTGCGGGGCGTGCTGGAAGCCCTGCGGAAGGAGGGCTG
>JBGASS010000183.1:0-5811 GCA_044229555.1 Holophagaceae bacterium | reverse complement strand
CCTGGGCCTCGGCGCGTTCCGCCTGTTCCTTGCGGTGCGCTAGCCATCGCCGGCCCTCGTCGTCGAGGGGCCGCTCCACGCCGTTCACCGCGTAGCGCTCGTGCACCGCGCCCTGGGCGTCCTTCCAGGTCCTGTAGCTGCGGCGGACGCGGCCGTCGTCCTCGTTCACGACGGTGGTGGACGTGGAGCCCGGAGCGGCGCCGGGACGGGGCGCGGGCGAGGCCTGGGGGGCCGGGCCCGGATTCGGGACCGGCAGGCTCCGGGCCGCGGGCAGGGCCGCCGCGACACCGGCCACCAAGAGCGCGGCGAGGCCCGCGCGGGGGGTCAGGAAGGCCGGAGGCCCGGATGGATCGGGAAACAGCAGTCGTCGGTTGCGGTGCATGAGGGAACCTCCGTGGGCGCCCAGCTCCAGGGACGGTATGAGTCCCGGAGCGCGGCGCGGGGTTGGGGGACGCAGGCCCTCGAGTGCGGCGAGGGCCTCGGCAAGGGCGATGGCGTCCCCGCACAGGGCCACCGCGAGATCGTCGCAGGCGTGTTCGCGCTCCTGGCGGATCCGCCGGGAGAGCCACCACACCGCGGGATGGTAGAAGAGCAGCGCCTCCAGGACGCTCTGGAGGCCGTTGAAGAGCCAGTCCCGGCGGGCCACGTGGGCCAGCTCGTGGGCCAGCAGCGCATCGATCTGCAGAGGGTCCAGGGCGCCGAAGAGGGCCGCCGGCATCCACACCACCGGCCGCAGGAAGCGCGCCGCCATGGGCAGGCTGACGGCCTTGGCCACCCGCACCTCCACGGCGCCCCGCAGCCCGAGCCGGGCGGCATGGCGGCGCAGGCGCCAGGTCCAGAAGGCGTCCAGGGGCTCCCAGGGGGCCCGCAGGTAGCCGCGCACCCGCCAGAAGCCCCCGGCCATGCGCACGAGCCCGAGCAGCACGCCGAAACCCCAGACCGCCACCACCGAGGGCAGGAAGGGCCGCAGGGAGGGTTCGAGGGGAGCGGCCCGGAAGAGGGCGGCCGCCGGCGCCGCGTCAGGGCCCAGCCAGGCGGGCAGTTCCGGCCGCAGCGCCAGGACGAAGGTGATCCCCGGCGCCGCGGCCATGGCCAGCAGGAAGGCGTAGGCCGTCCCGTAGCGGGCCCGGGCGGAGCTCCGCCCCAGGGCGGCCAGCGTGCCGCCCGCCAGCAGCCCCAGCAGGGCGCCCTGCCAGAGGAAGTGCAGGAGGGCCCGGGCGAGGGCTTCGCCCCAGGCCGCCTGGAGCAGGCCGCTCACGGCTTCCTCCGCTGCTTGCGCTTGGCCTGGGCGATGAGCTCGGCGATGGCGTCCAGCTCACCCGCATCGGCCGCCCGGGTGTCGAGGGCCCGCTGCACCAGCTGGAGCGCCGAGCCGTCGAAGGCCCGGTCCAGGAGGTCCTTCAGCAGGGAGCCCTGGATCCGGGATTCGGCGTGGGCGGCTTCGTAGCGGTGGCTGCGCTCGGTCTCGTCCCGGCTCACCAGGCCCTTCTCCGCCATGATGGTGAGCATCTTCAGCACGGTGGTGTAGGCGGTGTCCTTGGACTCCCGCAGGACGTCGTGGACCTCCCGCACGGTGCTGGGCCCCCGGCTCCAGAGCACCCTCAGGATGGCCAGCTCTCCGTCGGTGGGACGCGGTTCGGTCACGGGGCCTCCAAAACTACTAACACATTAGTACTATCTCTTTAGGAGTTGTCAAGGGAGGGCCGCGGCTTTTCCGGATACGGGCGCCAGGCCCGGCGGTTCAGGGCCTGGAAGGGCCGGCTTCCGGCCATGGGATCGAAAGCCGGAGGGGACTACACTGCGGGAACCCACCCCGAGGAGACAGCCCATGCAACTGCCCCACGTCAACTACCTTGCCGTGCTCACGAGCGGAATCGTGATCTTCCTGCTCGGCGGGCTCTGGTACTCCCCGGCCCTCTTCGCCAAGAAGTGGATGGCCCTCCAGGGCAGGAGCGAGGAGGAGCTGAAGGCGGCGGTGCCGGTGCCGGTGCCGGCCCTCTACGTCTTCGCCCTCCTGTGCGGCCTCGCCAGCGCCTGGACCCTCGCCGTGGTCCTGAACCACTTCATCGATCCCACGCCCCTGCGCGTGAGCATGGTGGCCGGACTCTGCTGGTTCGGCTTCGCCGCCGCCACCAGCCTCGCCACCGGCCTCTTCTCCGGGAAGCCCCTCCAGCTCTGGCTCATCGATTCGGTCTACAACCTGGTGTCCTTCATCCTCGCCGCCAACATCCTGGCCGCCTGGAAGTAGGGCGGGTCCTCAGGGCCTGGGGCGCTGGAATTCCTCGAAGGGGGGATACCCCTTCAGGCCTTCGAAGGCGACGTCGAGGTGGCGCAGGTAGCCGACGGGCTGCCCTTCCGCCGTGGCTTCCCGCAGGAGGGTGAGGGCCTGCTCCTTCTCCCCGAGCCGGGCCGCGATGCGGGCCCGGAGCAAGGAGATCAGGCCGAGCCGGTCCTGGCGGGGCAGCCGCGAGAGCCGCTCCATGACGCCCCGGGCCTCCCGCGTCTGCCCCAGGTCCGCGTGGACGATGCCCAGCCGGCCCAGGGCCGGCAGGCTGGCCGGGTTCCTCTGCAGGATCGCCTGCCCCGCCGCCAAGGCCTCGCGCCCCTGCCCCGCGAAATAGAAGCTTTCCATGCGCAGGACGTCCAGGCCCTCGGAAGGCGGACCGTCGAGCTTGCGCTGGATGGACTGGAGGATTTCCGGCGAGAGCGCGCGCGAGGCTCCTGGGCCCGGGTGTGGACCTCGACGGCAGGCCACCCGCAGGGCGGTGTCCGGATCGCCGGTGATCAGCTCCCGCCCCAGGGCCTGCTTCCCGCTACCCGGCCCAGGCCGATGGCCGCCCAGGCCCCGTGGGCTTGGCGTGCTCGGGGAGGACCGCCAGGAGCGCCGGCTGGCAGCTCCTGGCCGTACTGCCCCTGGAGGTGGTGGGCCCAGGCCAGGATGGCGCCCATGTCGGAGCCGATGGGGACCCGGGCGTTGACCAGTTTGTCCCAGCGGATGGGCCGGGTGGCGGCGGCCACGGCCTCCGCGCAGTGGTTCGTCAGCAGGGCCGTGTAGGCGTGCTGGTGGTTCACCAGGGGGCTTCCGGGGGCCAGGCGGCTGCCTTCCCGGACCGGGCCCAGGGCCGCCTCGTTGCGGCCCTCCATCAGGGCCCGGACGTTCTCCACCATGCAGCGGTCGAGGGTGTTCATCCGGTTGAGGGACTGGTCCAGCAGGGCGAACTGGGCCCGCACGCCGTCGTAGTCCTGCTGGTCCTGGCGGATGAAGGCGATGGGCAGCCGCGCCACCGCCAGGTCCGGATCGAGCTGGATGGCCTTCTCGAAGTGCTCCTCCGCCCCGGGGCGCGAGTTCCAGTACAGTTCCCAGCCCACCAGCCATTCCCGGTAGGCCGGGTAGGCCGGCGGGAGCGCCACCCGCTCCGGATCCAGGTAGGGATCGAGGATGCGGCCGGCGACGCCGCTGGCGAGGCGCTGGGCCACGGCGCCGAAGACCGCGTCGGGCCGGCCGCGGGAACCCCGCTCCTGCTGGACCAGCGCGACGGCCTTCAGGAGCTTGGCGTCGAAGAGCCGGGCCTGGACCTGCAGCTCGTCACCGCTGACTTGGTAGGCGCCGGTGACCACCAGGCCCGCGCCGGTCCGCTCCGCGAAGGTCTGGAGCGCCCGCGTCCCCGCGGGCCCCTCCAGCTCGGCCATGGGGAGCGCGACCACCAGGGGCGCCGTCTCCGCCACGCCGGTCTGGGCGATGGCCTCCGCGACCCGGTCGGCGGCCTGGCGGCCCAGGGGGTCCTGGGCCGGATCCCCGGTGCGGTTCTCGAAGAGGGCCACCGCCACCCGCGTCTCCTGGAGCGCCACGGGCCGCCGGGCGCGCTGGACGAGGACGGCGGCCGCTCCCAGCAGGAGGAGTCCGGCCGCCGCGGCGCCCGCCCAGGCCCAGCGCCGCCGGGAGGCCGGAAGGGGGGCGGTGCGGTCCCGGGACCGCCAGGGGGCGGCCGCGTGGGTGGCGGTGGGATCGCTGTCCAGGTCCAGGAGGTCCTGGCGGAAGCTGCCGCCGCTGGGGTAGCGGCGTTGCGGATCCTTTTCCAGGGCCTTGGCCAGGATCGTGTCCAGGGCCCGCGGCAGGCCCGGCACCAGGGAGGAGGGCGCATCGGGCTCGGCGTGGAGGATGGCCGCCAGGGTGGCCTCGAGCCCCTCGCCCCGGAAGGCCGGGCGGCCGGTGAGCATCTCGTAGAGCACCATGCCCGCGGCCCAAAGGTCGCTGCGGGGATCCACGGGCTTGCCGCCCACCTGCTCGGGGCTGAGGTACTGGGCGGTCCCCATCACGATGCCGGTGCGGGTGAGCCCTTCGGACCCGGCGATCTTGGCCAGGCCGAAGTCCACCACCTTCACCTCGTCCCGGGCGTTCACCATCACGTTCGCGGGCTTCACGTCCCGGTGCACGAGGCCCTTGCCGTGGGCGTAGGCCAGGGCCGCGAGGATCTGCAGCTCGATGCGCACCGCCCGTTCCCAGGGAAGGGGGCCGTCGTGGAGGCATTCCCGGAGGCTGCGGCCTTCGCAGAGGGCCATGACGATGAAGAGGCCGCCCTCCGCGGTCTCCTCGATGGCGTGGATGGCGCCGATGTTGGGGTGGTCCAGGCCCGAGGCGTGCCGGGCCTCCTGGACGAAGCGGCTCCGGGCCTCCTCGTTGCCGGTGGCCGCCGCGGGCAGGAGCTTCAGGGCCACCTGCCGCCCCAGCTTCAGGTCCTCGGCCCGGTACACCACGCCCATGCCGCCCTCGCCGAGCTTCTCGAGGATCCGGTAGTGCGAGAGGGTCTGGCCGATCATGGGAGGTGGCCTATGGAATAGGCCTCCGGAGCAGCCGGGTCAAGCCCGATGTTCCGGAGCCTCCGCTGCTGGCGCGCCTAGAGGCGGCGCAGGCGCTCCGCCGCGGCTTCCAGCGTGGCGTCGCTCTTGGCGAAGCAGAAGCGCACCAGCCGCGCCTCCAGCGGTTCCTCGCAGAAGGGCGAGAGGGGGATCGCGGCCACGCCGGCCTCCGCACAGAGCCGCGCGCAGAAGGTCCGGTCATCCTCCGCGCCGAGGGCGGAATAGTCCGCGAGCTGGAAGTAGGCCCCGGCCACCGGCCGGAGGCGGAAGCGGGAACCCTCCAGGAGGCCGCGGAAGCGGTCGCGGCGGCCCTGGTAGAAGGCCGGCAGGCCCTCGTGGTGCTCCGGATGGAACTCCAGCATGTCGGCGAAGGCCGCCTGGGCGGCGTGGAAGGTGGCGAAGGTGAGGAACTGGTGCACCTTCCGGAACTCGGCGGAGAGGGCCCTGGGAGCGATGGCGCTGCCCACCTTCCAGCCGGTGCAGTGGTAGGTCTTGCCAAACGAGCCCACCACGAGGGCGCGCTCCCGCAGCTCCGGGTGGCCCAGCACGCTGCCGGGCGGGCGGCCGTCGAAGACGATGTGCTCGTAGACCTCGTCGGAGAGCACCAGGACGTCCGTTTCCCGGAGCAGGGCCGCGAGGGCGTCGAGATCCGCCTTCGCCAGCACCGTGCCCGCAGGGTTGTGGGGCGTATTGATGACGATCATCCGCGTCCGAGGCGTGAGGGCCGCCTTCACCGCGCCCCAGTCCACCGAGAAGTCCGCGGACCGCAGGGGCACGTGCACCGGCACGCCGCCCTGCAGGCGCACCGCCGGATCGTAGCTGTCGTAGCAGGGATCCAGGAGGATCACCTCATCCCCGGGGGCCACCACCGCCGCGAAGGCCGCGAAGAGCGCCTCGGTGCCGCCGGAGGTGATGGTGACCTCCGAGCCGGGATCCACGGCGGCGCCGTAATAG
>JBGASS010000182.1:0-5585 GCA_044229555.1 Holophagaceae bacterium | reverse complement strand
CCTCTTTGTCGTGGCAGGACTGCTGGAGATCGGAGGTGGCTACCTGGTCTGGCAGTGGCTCCGCCAGGGCCACAGCCCGTGGCTGGGTCTGGGCGGGTTCATGGCGCTGGCCCTCTACGGAATCGTCCCGGTCTTCCAGCCCGTCCAGCATTCCTTCGGCCGGGTCTATGCGGCCTACGGCGCGGTCTTCATCGTCCTCTCCCTGTTCTGGGGATGGGGTGTGGACGGGCAACGGCCGGACCTGAGGGATGGGCTCGGCGCCGCCATGGCCTTGGCAGGGGCTTTCGTCATGATGGGACCCCGATCATGACGCCCAACCGTTTGGTCTTCAAGATTCACGGCATGGACTGCGCCGAGGAGATCGCCGTCCTCAAGCGGGAAGTCGGACCCCTGGTGGGAGGCGAAGGCAACCTCGCCTTCGATCTCTTGAATGCAAGGATGACCGTCTCGGCGGGGGCCACGGCCTCCGCCGAGGCCATCCTCAACGCCGTCGCAGGCACGGGCATGAGCGCCGAGCCATGGCAGGAGAGCACGTGGTCAGAGCAGAAGAAATCCGGGCGCCAAAAGCTCCAGTTGGCGCTCACGATCCTCAGCGGTGTGCTCACTGCGCTGGCCTTCGGCCTGCATATTGGGTCCTCGGGTGGATTGCACGCGGCCCTGGGCGCCGAGGGCGTCGGCCAGGTCCATGCAGTTCCCTGGTTTTCCAAGGTCGCCTACTTGGGCGCCATCCTCTCGGCTTGCTGGTTCATTGCGCCGAAGGCCTGGCTTTCAGCGCGGCGCCTGCGTCCGGACATGAACCTGCTCATGGTGGTGGCCATCCTCGGCGCCATCGCCATCGGGGAATGGTTCGAGGCTGCCACGGTGGCCTTTCTCTTCGCGGTATCGAATGCCCTTGAGGGCTGGAGCCTCAGCCGCGCCCGCCGAGCCGTGGAAGCCCTGATGGATCTGACGCCGACTCTCGTCCAGCTCGTGAAGGAGGGTGGGACCGCGTCCGTTCGGCCCGAGGAGGTTCCCGTTGGCGCCCTCTTCCAGGTAAAGCCGGGTGAGCGCGTGCCCCTCGATGGCGTGATCCTCCAGGGCAGCAGCGCGCTCAACCAGGCTCCCATCACCGGGGAGAGTATGCCGGTTTCAAAGCGCTCCGGCGAAGAGGTTTTCGCCGGGAGCATCAATGGGGATGGCGCCCTGGTGATCGAGTGTTCAAAGCCCGCAAGCGACACGGTGCTCGCGCGGATCATCCGAATGATCGGCGAAGCGCAGAGCAAGCGGGCCCCCTCGGAACAGTGGGTGGACCGCTTCGCGCAGATCTACACGCCCGTGGTGATGGTCCTGGCCGTTCTGGTGGCTACGATCCCGCCACTCGTTGCGGGAGGCGCATGGGGCGATTGGTTCTACCGGGCCCTGGTGCTGCTGGTGATCGCGTGCCCCTGCGCCCTCGTGATCTCCACACCCGTGAGCATCGTGGCGGGCCTGGCTTCCGCCGCCCGGCATGGAGTGCTGGTGAAGGGCGGCATTCACCTGGAGGCTCCGGCTCGCCTGCGCGCCATTGCGTTCGACAAGACCGGCACCCTCACCGAAGGGCGTCCCAGGGTCCTGGAGGTGATTCCTTTCGGCTTCCATTCAGAAAAAGTGCTGCTGCGCGTGGCCGCGGCCCTGGAGTCCCAGACCAGCCATCCCCTCGCAGAGGCCATCGTGGAGTACGCCCGTTCCCAGGGACTCGACATTCCGACGGCCCAGGATGTCCAGGCCCTCCAGGGGCGAGGGGTGCAGGGCACCCTCGAGGGCCGGGCCTACTGGTTGGGTTCCCATCGGCACTTGGAAGAGCGTGGGTTGGAAACGCCCGAACTGCACGCTCGCATGGCGGCCCAGGAATCCAAGGGCCGAACCCTCGTGGCCATCGGAACGGAAGACGAGTTGATCGGTCTCATCGCCCTGGCAGACGCGATCCGTCCCGAGACCCGTGAAACCCTTCGGCAGCTCCGTCTGGCCGGTGTGGAGCACCTTGTGATGCTCACCGGCGACAACCGTGGCACCGCCGAGTCCATTGCCACCCAGGCCGGAATCCCGGAACTCCGGGCCGACCTGCTGCCCAAAGACAAGGTCAGCGCCGTGGAGGCCCTCGTGGCCGAACACGGCCAGGTGGCCATGGTGGGGGATGGCGTCAACGACGCGCCCGCCATGGCCCGGGCCTCCCTGGGAATCGCGATGGGAGCCATGGGTAGCGACGCCGCTATCGAGACCGCTGATATCGCCCTGATGAACGACGACCTCACGCGGCTGCCGTGGCTGATCCACCACTCCCGGCGCACGCTGGCTGTGATCCGCCAGAACATCACCTTCGCCCTGGCCGTGAAGGCAGTGTTCGTGATCCTTACCTTGGTGGGTCACGCCTCCCTTTGGTCCGCCATCGCAGCCGACATGGGGGCGTCGCTTCTGGTGATCTTCAACGGGCTGAGGTTGCTAAGGCCGTGATCGACCGACCTTAGCTTTAGACAAGCGGCAAGAATCCGGTCGAGGACAGATCTCTTCAGCCCTGGTCCTACTTGTCCCGGAGCCAGGTGAGGGCAGTAACGGTGGAGGGCGTATCAATCGTCCAGGCGGCGGAGGAAGTCCGTGCAAATGCCCTTGGGACGGGGAGATTCTGAGCCATGGCTTAGCTCTGCGGAGGGGCGGGCAGGTCTGCGCAGCTCGGGATACATGGGACCACGAACCCAGTCTGGGTTGATGTCATATGCAGTCCTTAAAGTGTTAAGGAACCTCCGACATTTCAGGCCGAAGGCCCCGGTACATGGAAAGGGTCCCGAAGAGGGTGGGTTCCCGAAGGGTCTCCTCTACAGCCTCGAAACCAGCCTCTTCAATCAGTCGAGGCAAGATCCCTTCCACGCTGTCCCGCGTGGTTTCGAATCCGTCCAGGCACTGGACAGGAAGGAAGGCCAGTCGCTGAAGAAGGCCTAAAGGTCGGCCCCAGTCCGCCACATGCAGCTCTCCATTCGGCTTCAGAAGCTGCCGTGCGCGATTCAAAGCGTGCTGTTTGTCATCCCGAATTAAATGATGAAAGAGGAGGCTGGAGAGGATGCGGTCAAAGCCTTGGCCTTCGAAGGGCGGGTCCTGGACATAGCCTCGATGGAAATGGATCTCCAGGCCCGCAGCCTCCGCCTTGGCTCGGGCTATCGAGAGGGCACCGTGGTCTGCATCGAGGGCATGCAATTCCACGTCGGGATGCAATTGCTTGAGGAGGAGGCTGAGGGTCGCCGTGCCGCAGCCCAAGTCCAGGACTCGCATCCCGGGCTCCAGGGTCGCCTGGCTGATGAGGCGACGCTTTATGGCCTCCTCCTTCATGGTGCGTGCCAGGACCGCATCGTAAAAGCGGGTGAGGCGGTGGAAGCGGAGCGCGGGGATGAACCCCGGTGGGCCCATGGTTATACGATCCGGGCCAACCGGCGGAGGGCATCGAGATTCTGCCCGTATCGGCAAAGGGCCTCGCAATCCCGCTCAAGATCGGAGAAGGCGATCATGGACGGCCTTTGAAGCAGACCACGGAAGGCGGGCCGGGCGAGCTGGGCCCGCACCTCGCCGTCCCGGGCGTCGGGAGCGACGAGGTAGAGGGAGGGCCCGTCGTACTTGAAGGAGAGGTTCAGGTCGAGCAGGCGGAGGATGCCCGAGTAGATGGAGGTGCTCTTCTCGACCTCGAAGGCACAAATGATCCTAGTGTTCTCCACCCAGATGACGTCGATGAGCTCGATGGTCGAGCGGACCTCGGGTTCGACGTGCTCCAGAGGCAGGCTGCCCAGGCAGCCTTCCGAGAGCGTTCCGCCATGGCAATTCGGGGCGGACCGGTCGTTTCGGGCCACCCAGACCTGGTACCCAAGGGCCCGTCCGATCTTCAGCAGGTGGGCCTGCATCCGAGCGTGTTCGGAGGTTTCCCGGGCCTCCTCGAGGATCTCCTGGTGCCGCTTGGAGGCCGTCTTCTGGAGTTTCTGAGCCTCGAAGGAAAGGGCCTGCGCCACGTTGCCCTCGACGGCGAGCTTGCCGACGCCGACGTCGAAGAGCATCCCGGCCAGGGCCCCAAGATCCCGGGAGAGTCCGGCGTCGGAATTCAAGGCGAGGATCCCCTCCCGCATCCGGAAGTAGTCCTCCCAGGAGCCCAGCCGCAGCCTGGCTCCCATGAGGGCGTTGTACCCGCGCAGGATGGCCGTGTTGAAGGGCGGCAGAAGGGTGGGATGCAAGAAGTAGAGGATGTTCGCGACGGCGGGTCCCAGGCCCTTGATGTCGTTGCTCTGGAGGCGCCCAATGGCGCCGATCAAGTCCTGCTCGGACTTGCCTTTGAGCGCCTCGTCCAGGGCCCGGCCGAAGGCGAGCTGGTTCTCCTTGTGTTCGTAGATGTCGGGAATCCGGAGCTTGGGCTTCCAGTAGAAGGCGTGGGCCGCCCCCTCGAAGACCTGCTTCTGCTCGGTAATCGCGGTCATGACGACTTCGAGGCTGGAGCCCCGGTAGTCGTTGGGGAAGCGCCCGCTCTGGATATCCGTGACGACTTCAATCACGCCTCGGCGGATAGTCCGGAAGGCTTTCAGCCGATCATCCGAAAGGAACCAGGTGTGGTAGACGGACTCGGGATCGGTCCTATACCGATCGAGGGAAGCCCCGAAGTCGGCGGGGGCGCTCACGGATTAACCGCCTTGAGGGGCCGGCTGGACCAGTGGAGGTGCCGGATGACCCAGGATCCTTTGACGGAGGCAAGGACCAGGGTCTCGGTCGCCTGGCCCCGCGTCATCTTGCCACTGCTGAAGGCGGCCTCGTAGGTGAAGGCGCAGGTGACGTAGGCGAGGTCCCCAAGAACATGGGCCTGCATGGCCATGCCCGAGGTCTTCCACGCGCTCAGTTCCTTCAGCTCCGGCCCGAGGTGGTGGCCCAGGTAGGCGTCCCGACCCCGGTCGATCCCGCCGGCTTCGAACACCAGCAGGTCCGGATCGAACAAAGGCCTCAAGGCTTCGAGGTCCCGCTGCTCGAAGGCCCGATGGTAGGCCTCCACCGTGGCGAGGACCTTGGCTTCACCGGGATTCGCGAGGGCTGGGGCCTGGAGGCCTGCCACCGCCAACAGCATAAAAGGGAATGGGCTCATCGGTCACCGCAGGGATCCCCCATCGTAGTTCGGGGCAGCGAGGGTTTCACGCAGAGGATCGAGTTCTTTAATCCTCCTCTAATCGAGCGTGGGCAGTGCCCGCTCGATTCCAGCGGTGCATGGCGTGCCGCGGATCACATTCAAGCGGCGCGGACCTGTGGGGAAGCCCGCCAGTACTCAACGAATTGGAGATGCACTGCTTTGAGCACTGGCTGGCGCTCCGTGGCCGCCTTAGATTTCCCAGTCGAGGTGGACCATGCGGCGATATGCCTGTCTGATGATGGGGATCCTTCTGGTGGCAGGATGTGGTGGCGGCGGGTCTACCCACTCGGCCTCTCAGATGGCTCCCGTGAACGGCACCTGGGCCACCTCGAGTGCGACTCCGGCGACCGGCCCGGTCCCGCCGGGTTTCTCGTTCACGATGATGGCGGGGAGCGGCTCGATGATGAGCCTCTCCGGCATGAAGATG
>JBGASS010000181.1:0-5618 GCA_044229555.1 Holophagaceae bacterium | reverse complement strand
GGTCGTGGCGCCGGGCCGGCCCCCCGCCCTGTGGGTCGGCACCGGTGGCGGCGGCCTGGCGAAATGGGAGGGCGGGACCTGGAGCCGGATGACGCCCGAGGGCGGCTTCCCGGACTCGTGGGTCTGGCAACTCGCCGAGACCACGGACGCGGGAGGCCCGCCGGTGGTCGGGGCCTGCACGCGCAAGGGTCTGGCCCGCCTCGAGGCGGGCCTCTGGAAGACCTATACGACCGCGGACGGCCTTCCCGGAAACGAGACCAATGCGGCCGTGGCCTGGAAGGAGGCCTCCGGCGCGTGGTCCGTGGTGGTCTCCTGCTGGGGCCGGGGGCTCGTGCGCTTCGATGGCCAGCGCTGGTCGCCCCTGGGATCGAAGTCGGGGCCGCCGAGCCGCTACATCGCCAGCCTGGCGGTCACGCGCTCCCAGCGGGGCGACACCCTTCTCTGGGCCGGCAGCTTCGATGAAGGCCTCTTTCAGTGGGATGGCCGGGACTGGGCGCGCCTGACGGTGTCCGAGGGCCTGCCCAGCAATGCCATCTATGGGCTCTTTCCCGATCCCTCCCACCGTCCGGCCCTCTGGATCGGAACCCGCGGCGGCGGGCTGGCCTCCTTGGATCTGGCGGGATGGCGCTCCGTCGACCGCAGCGGCGGCCTGCCCTCCGACGACGTGACGGCCTTCCTGGAGGCCCACGATTCCGCCGGCAGGCCCGCCTTCCTGGTGGGCACCGCCAAGGGCATCGTGGCCTGGGACGGGCGGGCCTGGACGCCGCAGGGGCCGCCCGCGGGGACCATCCACCCCCATGTCTATTCCCTCCACGAGACCGCGGATGGCCGCCTTTTCATGGGCAGCGTCAGCGGCCTGGCGATCCGGGAACAGGGCCGCTGGTCCCTCAAGACCATGGCCGACGGGTTGCCCGCCACCCACGTGAACTGCATTCTCCCCTCCCTGGAGGGCGGGCTGGTCATCGGCACCGGGGGTGGCATCGCCCGGTTCCGGGAGGGGCGCATCAATGCCCTGCCCATGCCCGCCGGGATCCCCCAGCCTTCGATCTACGCGCTGCTGGAGACCCGCGACCGGGAGGGCGGCACCTCCCTGTGGGCCGGCACGCGCGGTGACGGCCTCCTCCGGTTCTCCCGGGGCGCCTGGACCCAGGCGGGTCCGGCGGAGGGTTTCCCGTCCAAGTCCATCCATGCCCTCTTCGAAACTGCCGGACCCGGCGGCCACTGGCTCTGGGCGGGGACTTCGGGCGCGGGGCTCATGCGCCTGGACCTGGTCCGGCCCGGCGCGCGGTGGGACCGCTTCGACCAGGAGACCCTGCCGGGCTTTCCCAGCAACACCGTGGCCAGCCTACGCCTCGATGCCCGGGGCCGCCTCGTCGTGGGCACCAAGCGGGGCGTGGCCAGGCTCACCCTGGAACACGCCGCCGCGGGGATCGTGGACGGCGAGGGCCACGTCTGGATCGGGACGCCCAGGGGCGCGGCCCTGCTGGATCCCGCCACCGAGGAACCCATGCCGCCCCTGCCGCGGCCCTACCTGGACCAGATCCGCGTGAAGGGGGAACCGGTCCGCCTCCAGCCCGGCGCCGTGCTGAACCATCGGCAGGACCACCTGGCCTTCACCTTCGGCATCGCCCGCTTCCAGCGGGAGGAGTCCCTCCGCTTCCGCACCCAGCTGGAGGGGCTGGAAAGCGCGCCGGGAGCCTGGACTTCGGATGAGGTGAGGGAGTTCGCCGCCCTGCCCAAGGGACGCTACCGGCTGGTCGCCTGGGCCCAGGACCATCTCGGGCATGTGTCCGAGCCCCTGGCCTTCCCCTTCGAGGTGAAGGCGGCGCCCTGGCGCACGCCCCTGGCCTACCTGGGCTACCTCGCCGCAGCCACGGCGGCGCTGCTCGGGCTCCACCGGCTGCGGGTGCGCCTGCTCAAGGAGCAGAACCGGATCATGGCGGCTCGCATCCAGGAATCCACCGCCCGGCTGCGCCAGAACAAGGTGGAGCTCGAGCACCTGAACGCCCAGCTGCTCGAGCTGAACCAGGCCAAGAACACCTTCCTGGGGATCGCGGCCCACGACCTGAAGAGCCCCCTCACCGCCCTCGCGCTGGAAGGCGAGCTGCTCGCCTACGGCGACCTCAGCCCGGAGGAGGTGGCCGTCCGGGGCGGCCAGATCCAGGAGGCCGCCTCCCGGATGTCCCACCTGGTGACCAAGCTGCTGGACGTGCACGCCATCGAATCCCAGCGCATGGACCTGGACCTCGCGCCGGTGGACCTGGCGGAGGTGGTGCGGGAACTGCGCCTCTCCTACGAGAGCATGGCCCGGGCGAAATCCATCCAGATCGAGCTGGAGGTCCCCCGGGAGGGGCTGCCGGCCATCGCCGACGCCACGCACCTGCGGGAGATCCTCGAGAACCTCGTCTCCAACGCCATCAAGTTCACGCCCCCGGGGCCGCCGGTGCGGCGCTTGTGGATCCGCGCCCGCCGCGAGGAGGCAATTGCGGTGCTGGAGGTCCAGGACCAGGGCCCCGGCTTCACCGACGCGGACAAGCGGCAGGCCTTCGAGAGCTTCGCCCGCCTGAGCGCGCGTCCCACCGGTGGCGAGGACAGCACGGGCCTCGGCCTCTCCATCGTGAAGCGGCTGGTGGAAGCCATGGGCGGCACCATCCTGCTCGCCAGCGAAGCGGGCCAGGGCGCCACGTTCCGCATCGAACTGCCCCTGCCCCAATCCTGAACTTCCATTCCTCCCAGGACCCGGCATCCTGATGGAAACGGATCGGGTGGGACGTGCTCTCGAAGGATCAGACGCTTGGGAAATACCAGATCATCGACCGCCTCGGGGCGGGGGGCTTCGGCACCGTCTACCTGGCCCTGGACACCTGGGTGAACCGCAAGGTGGCCCTGAAGGTCCCCCACCAGCAGCAGGACGAGATCGTGGACCTGCTCAAGGAGCCGCGCATCATGGCGGCCCTCAAGCACCCCAACATCGTCGAGCTCATCACCGTGGAGCGGAAGAACGACACCTTCTTCATGGTGCTGGAGTATGTGGAGGGGGAAAGCCTCGACAAGCACATCCGCCGCGAACGGACCCTGGATCCCGCCCGGGCCCTGCAGATCGGCATCGACGTCGGCAGCGCCATCGCCTTCGCCCACAGCCAGCAGATCCTGCACCGGGACCTCCGCCCCGCCAACATCCTGATGACCCGGGACGGCGTGGCCAAGGTCACGGACTTCGGCACCAGCCGCATCCTCGAATTGCAGAAGGACGGCTTCGCCCGCACCCGCATCGGCTCGCCGCCCTACATGGCGCCGGAACACTTCCGCGGCCGGGCGGTCTTCCAGAGCGACCTCTGGTCCCTGGGCATCACCATGTACGAGATGCTCACGGGCACCGTGCCCTTCTACGACGCGGACCCCCTGAAGATCGCCCAGGCCCTGATGAACCAGCCCATCGTGCCGCCCCACCTGAAGAACCAGGCGGTGCCCAAGGCCCTCTCGGAGGCCGTGATGAAGGCCTTGGCGGTGAACCTGGGGGAGCGCTACCTCTCCGCCCAGCAGATGCTGGAAACGCTGAAGCAGCTGCGGGACGTGGTGGCCAAGGAGTCCCGTCCCCTGGGCTCCGCGGTGATCTCGGCCCACACGTCCGGACCCCACGCGAACCTCGCCAGGCAGGCGGGCGCCACCCAGCAGCGGCTCTGCCGCTTCTGCTACAAGCCCCTGCCGCGCCTCGCCACCACCTGTCCCAGCTGCGGCGAGAAGAACTGACATGGAGCCCCGGGAGCCCGTGTCCCCGCCCGGGCCGGCAGCGGCGCCGGCGCCGCGGCCCGCGCGGCGCTGGGGCCGCAGGCTGGTCTGGGCCCTGGCTTCAGGAACGGCCATCCTGGCGGTGGGTTCCTGGACCCTGGGCCGGCCCCGGGTCCAGCAGGGGATCCTCGGCGCCCTGGACGATGAAGTGCGGGCGGCGACGGGCCTCTCCCTGCAGGCTGAAGGTTTCGAGCTCTCCCCGTTCCGGGGAAGGATCGTCGTCCGCGGCCTCGCCCTGGGGGGCGACCTCGCCCAGGCCGCGCGGCTGGAGATCCGGGCGGATGTCTTCTCCCTCCTGGGCTCCCGTCCACGCATCCGCTTCCTCGGGGTGGACGGCCTCGTGCTGCGCCTGGACAAGGGCCGGCTGGCCCGACTCCGGCTCCGGGAAAGGCCGCCGAAATCGGACCCGCCGAAGCTGAAGCTGGACGATCTCCGCCTCCGGGGGGCCAGCCTGGAAGTCCGCGAACCCGCCTGGGGGCTCGCCGAAGCGCGGATGGTGTTCGACGTGGATGGCCGGGGCGAAGGACCGAACCAGCTATGGCTCGACCTTCGCTCCAAGGCTCTTGCCGTGCAGGCCCAGGGAGAGACCCGCAAGCAAGAAGGCTCCCTGAGCTTCAGTGCGCGAGCCTCCGAGGAACGGCTGGGGATCGAGCGCGGCGAGTTGCGCCTCGGCGCCCAGCAGCTCGGCTTCAACGGGCGCTATGGCCTCCCCGGGAAGACCCTCGAGGCGGCGATGGAGGGCCGGATCGATCTGGCCGGACTGCCCCTCCGGGAGGCCGGGCTCTCCGGCAAGGGGACCTTCCAGGCGACCGCCGCCGGAACCCTGCCGGCGCCCCAGTGGACCCTGGCCTTCGAGGGCCGGGCCCTGCAGACTTCCCGGGCGCCGATGCAGCCTGGGACCCTGGCGCTCAAGGCCTCCGGAGGCGGCGACCGGGTCGAGATCCACGATCTGCAGTGGGCTTCAGCCGATGGGCTGCTGGAGCTGACGGGCGCCTGGAAGAAAGGGAGCAGGACCCAGGTCACCTACGCGGCGAAGGACCTGGATCTGGGCGGGCTCGCGGATCGCCTGCGGGTCCCGGACCTCAAGGGGTTGCGGGGCGAAGCGGAGGGCTCGGTGGACCTCCCTGGGGATCCCTGGGTGAAACCGCGCCTCGACGCCGCCAAGGTCCGCGCCACCGCCCGATTCAGCCGGGGGGGCGAAGCCGCCGGTGGTCTGGAACTGAGCCTCGACGGGGGCAGGATCGCCCTGCCCTTCCTGAAGCTGCACTTCCCGGACCTGGAGGTCGACGCCAGCGCCACCGGCCTGGCCGGGGCCCGGGGCCTCGATGCCCTCCAGGCGAAGGGCGAAGTCGATGCGGATGTCGGCAAGGTCGCCCGCGCCCTCCAGGCCTGGAAGATCGTGGACCTGGACATGGCCGGGAGGGTCCGCAGCTCGGCCACCCTGGCCTGGAACCGGGCCCATGGCCTGACCCTCGACGGCGGCGGGCTCGTGGCCGCCCCCCGGTGGCACGGCGCCACCGCCGAGCAGATCAAGGCGACGGTGCAGATCCGCGGGGACGAGCTCTACATCTTCGACATCCGCGCCGACAAGGGGGAAGGCCGGGGCGTCGGGGACATCTGGCTCACCTGGGCCGATCTTCCGAAGGGAAGCACCCAGATGGACATGTGCTTCCGCGCCTTCCGCCTCCCCGTCAAGGAGGGTCTGAAGGCCGCGGACCTCGGCGACCTCCCCATCGAAGGGACCGCCAGCGGCTGGGCCCGCCTCGGGGGGCCCTTCACCCACCTGCTCCTCACCGGCGATGTCCGCGTGGAGGACGCCCAGGTCTATG
>JBGASS010000180.1:0-5602 GCA_044229555.1 Holophagaceae bacterium | reverse complement strand
GTTCCTCCAGGCAAACCCTTTGATGGTATCGGCGGGGGCGGCTGCGCCCAAGTGACCATTGTCCAAACTGCGGAAGGCCCTTCAGTTCAGGATTGCGACCTTTTCAACGGATCGGACGCGCTGGGCGAGGCCCATATCCAGGTAGTAGCGATTCTTGCGCGCCCAGTCCTGGAGTCCCGGATCCCCGGAAGCCTCGAAGACCCCGTGGAGGTCCCGCTGGCCGCGGCTGGGCCCGTAGAGCCTCCCGCTCGTGAAGTAGAGGTGCTGGGTGGCGTTCGAGAGGGCGGCTTCGGCCTTGGCGGAGCGCAGGACGCCTGGAGCTTCCGCGAGCCTTCGCAGGAGGGCCCGGCCGTCTTCCCGGAGGGCCAGGCCGCCCAGGTGGTTCACGGAGGCGATGGACTTCCTGAGGCGGGCGATCTCGCCGGCGTAGGCGTCCGCGGCGGTGGCCTCCCCGGCGGCACCGCGCGTCGCATGGTGCTCCTTCAGGCCTTCCGCGGCCTTCTGCTGCCAGACCAGGCCCATGACCGCCAAGGGAAGCGTCAGCTCCTGCTCGAGGTGGTGGCCTGCCGAAAGCAGGAGCCGCCATTCCCGTTCGGCGCCGGCCGCATCCCCGGCTGCTTCCAGGGCTTTGGCCTTCTCCACGGCCTGGTCCAGGACGTCCTTCATGGCCGTCGGGTTCGGCATCGACAGTTGGGCCGGGTTGGAAGGGATGGGCCAGACCGCGGGGATCAGGTTGCAGGTGCGGCGCGCCCCGGCAGCTTCCAGGTGGGCCAAGCCGGTCACCGGGTCCTTGGAATCCCGGATCAGCAGTGCCGCCAGCTCCACACCTGCATTTCCTTCCTCGGGGATCGGACTTCGGCGTGAAGGCGGCCGCCAAGTCCCCGCCCCCGAGGGCCTGGAGGGAGGCATCCGCGGCAGCGCCCGCGACCACAAGGAGGAGAACGAGGATCAGCAGCTTCTTCATGGCGGCCTCCCGGGATGGGGAGCCCAGTGTGGGGCCCTCGGCAGCCCGGCGCCAGGGCCCAGGCCGCCTCCTCCCGGGGAAGCCTCAGTCCGCCGCCTTCCCGGGAAGAAGCGGCTCCGTCGGCAGCGTCCGCGGGCCATCCTCATCGCAGACAGCGTAGGTGGACGCATACATGGACACGCCGGCATGTTCCCCATTGGCCCCCAGGACGTAGAAGCTCACGCCGAAGTTCGGCAGGCCCCGGGCGTTCAGGAGGCGCCTTTCCACCGTGGCGGCCTGGATGCGTCGCAGGGCTTCCATTCCGGCGTCCTTGGGCCTCATGCCCCGGCGCATCAGCTCGACGATGAGGAAGGAGCAGAGCCCGTAGAGGTTCGCCTCCCCCCGTCCCGTGCTTCCGGCGGCGCCCACGGCGTTGTCCACGTAGAGGCCGGCGCCGAGGATGGGCGAATCCCCCACGCGGCCGGGGATCTTCCAGGCGAGGCCGCTGGTGGTGGTGACGCCGCACACCTCCCCCTTCGCGTTCACGCCGTTGCAGTTGATGGTGCCGTAGTAGTGCTCCGGATCGATGAGGCCCTCCTTCACCATCGCGAGGCCGGCCCGGGCTCCAGCGTCCACGCGCTTGGCCGGGTCGAGCCAGTGCTCCGGATCCAGGCGCCGCTTCCAGTTGAGCCAGAGCTTCCGGCTGTGCTCCGTGTTGAGGTCCGCCTCCACGGGAAAGCCCATCTGCCTCGCGAAGGCCTGGGCGCCCGCGCCCACCAGCAGGTGGTGGTCCGTATGCTCCAGCACCGCCCTGGCCACCAGGCTCGGCGTGCGCACGCCCTCCAGGCAGGCCACGCCGCCGGCGCGCTTCTTCGGCCCGTGCATGGCGCAGGAATCCAGCTGGACGACGCCGTCCGCGTTGGGCAGGCCGCCGTAGCCCACGCTGTCGTCCTCGGGATCCAGCTCCACGAGGTTCACACCGGCGACGAGGGCGTCCAGCACGTCGGCGCCCTTCTGCATGCGCTCGAAGGCCAAGGCCACGCAGGTGAGGGGGCCGCCGTTCCGGAACCGGTTGCCGTTGGCGCTGGCGACGACGACGGGGCGGGGCCCGCCGCGCTTGATGGCCGGCGCCTGGGCGGCTGCCTGCGACACATGCTCCGTGGAACCGGGGAGGGCCGCGGCGGCCCCGGCGGCGAGGCTGGTCTTCAGGAAGGTCCGGCGGCTGGAGGGGGACATGGGCACCTCGGGAGGTCGACCACCAGCCTACCGGAGCCGGTCCCTCACTTCCCCAGCTCCTTCACCACCGCCTCCCCGCCCAGCTGCTGCATCTGCCGCAGGATCCAGGCCTGGCGGCCCAGGATGTAGGGGCTCGGCGAGTTCACCTTGAACTTGTGGGGATTGGGCAGGACGGCGGCGAGGAGAGCGCATTCCGCGGGGCTCAGGCGCTTGGCGGGCTTGTGGAAGTAGGCCTGGCTGGCGGCCTCCACGCCGTAGATGCCGTCGCCGAACTCCACGATGTTGAGGTAGACCTCCAGGATGCGGCGCTTGGACCAGCCCAGCTCGAGGAGCAGCGTGAAGTAGGCCTCCATCCCCTTCCGGAGCCAGGAGCGGGACTCCCAGCAGAAGAGGTTCTTCGCCGTCTGCTGGGAGACCGTGGAGGCGCCCCGCTTGCGCCGGCTCTTCTCGTTGTGGGCCAGGGCCTTCTCGATGGCGGCCCAGTCGAAGCCCGAATGCTCGGGGAAGTTCTGGTCCTCCCCGGCGATCACCGCCAGGCCCATGGAAGGCGCGATGTCCTCCAGGTCCTTCCAGGCGTGGCGGCTCGCGTAGGGCTCGGGCTGGAACCAGGAGGCGGCCCGGCGTTCGACCATGAGGGCGGAGAAGGGCGGATCGAGGAAGCGCAGCGCGAGGACCAGCAGCAGCGTTCCGCCCAGGAAGGCGCCGAGGGCGAAGGCTCCCCAGCGCAGGACACGCTTCCACCAGGCTCGTTTCTTGGGGGAGGATTTCGGGTCGGGCATCGGGTCAAGTGTCGCCGAAGATCCGCCCTGCCAGGGCCGCCACCGCCGTCTCGGTGCGCAAGATGCGGGGACCCAGGGAGACGCCCTCGAAGCCCGCAGCCTGGAAGCTGTCCAGCTCCGCCGCCACCCAGCCCCCTTCGGGTCCGAGAGCCAGGGTCACGGGCTCCCGCAGATCCCGGGGGCAGCGCAGACGGGCGCCGGGATGGGCGAGGAGCCTTCGCGATCCTTCCGAAAGCGCCGGGAGTTCCTCCTCGACGAAGGGCCGGAAGAGCCGCGCCAGCCGCAGCTCCGGCAGCACCGTGTCCCCCGCCTGTTCGAGGCCCAGGAGCCGCTGGTGCCGCAGGTTTTCTTCCGCCAGGCGCGGGCTCTTCCAGTAGCTCTTCTCCGCCTTCCAGGCGTTGAGCAGCACGATGCGCGCGGCGCCCAGGCTGGTGGCCGACGCGAGGATCCGGTTCAGGACCTTGGGCCGCGGCAGGGCGACGATCAGGGTGAGGGGCAGCTTGGGAGGGGGCTCCTGGTCGAGGACCACTTCCAGCTCCAGCGCGTCCCCCGCCAGGGCCGTGACGAGGCCGCGGCCCACCTGCCCGCCCAGGAGGCCGACCTTCAGCTCCCTCCCCACCGCGGCCCGGTGGACGTCCCGGGCGTGGATGAAGCGGCGGCCCGAGATCCGCGCGCGCCCGGGTGCGGCCCAATCCTCCTCCATCAGCAGGACCAGGTTCATCCCGCCCTCAGTGCGCCGCGGCCAGGAGGCCCCGCAGCGTGCTGCCGTCGTCGTAGCGGAGGTCGTCGATGCGCCAGCCGGGCTTCTCCCGCTTCAGCAGCACCTGGAAGTCGCGCTTGAAGCCTTCGCCTTCCAGGCGCAAGGCCACCTCCATGCCCTCGCCCACGCGCCGGGCGGACCCCACGGCCTTCGAGGCGACGGGCTCCTGGCTGTTGGTGAAGGGGTCGCCGTCCACGGTGGGCGCCTCGTCGGGGTTCTGGGGCCGCTTCAGCTCCTTCTGGAGCGCCTCCATCAGCCCCGCGGTGCACCAGCGGCGCTTGGCCTTCACCGCGGCCGCGTCGAAGCCCACCTTCCGCCGCAGGTGATCCTGGTAGCAGGCCTCCACGATGGCCCGGGCCACGGCGAGGTCCGGATCCGGCGCGGGGGCCTGAAGGACGGGAACGGCGACGGGGGCGGCGACGGGCAGCATGCTCAGACTCCGTAGCGGTCCCTCAGGACCTGCAGATGGTGAGCCACGTGGCCGTAAAGGATGGCCGCCAGGGCCCGGGCGCTGATCGCGTGGCCGCTGGCGGTGCCCCGGCGGGACCAGCCTTCCTGGGGCATGTGGGCGGCCAGCAGGATCGTCGCCCGGCGCAGGGCGCTGAACTCCTCCAGGAGGTCCGGGAGGGTGCGGTCGTCGGAGCCCGCCGCCGCCACGAAGGCGTTCTCCTCGAAGCCCGCCAGGGGCGTCGCGTCCCCGCGGCCGATGCGCAGGAGCCGGTAGGCGAAGACCCGTTCGGCGTCGATGAGGTGGCCCACCAGCTCCTGGACGCTCCACTTGCCTTCGGCGTAGCGGTGCCGCCACCGCCCGGGCTCGAGTCCGCCGAGCCGGGCGAGGAGTTCGTCCAGCTGGGCGCCGTAGGCGGAAGGCAGGGCCCGGCCTTCCGCCTCGGCCACGTAGCCGGCGTAGAAGGACGCGTACTCGTCGGGGGCGGGAGAGGGGATGGTATCCATCCCGCCAGCTTAGCGTTTCTTCCGCCCCGGCTTCGCCTTCGCGTTTCGCGCCACCGCCAGGGCCCTGCGCACGAAGGGCTCCAGCCGCTCCGGATCCTCCAGGAGATCGCCGGGCACCTCGTAGTAGCCCCCCATGGGCCGGTCGGGATCCCCGAAGGGCAGGAAGGGGCCCATGCCCAGGGCCTCGTGGTCCCCGCGGGTGGCGTCGTCCACCTTGAAGTAGAGCCGATCGTCGTCCAGGAGGGCGAAGAAGCACCCGTCCCCATAGAGCCCCACGCCTCCGAACATGGCCTTCGCCTGCAGGGCGGCGAAGGGCTCCAGCTGCTCCAGGACGAAGGCGCGGAAGGAGGTGGAGACGGCCATGGAGCTCCCGGACCGGGACTGAACGGATCCCGGCCTGTATCGTAAACCCCGGACACCCAAGGACGCCCATGGCCGATTCCCGATGGAACACCAGCACGCCATCGAAGGCGCGCCGCCGGGGCTTCCCGGCCTGGATCACCGTCCCCCTGGCCCTCCTCGCCGGCATCGCCATCCTGGTCTTCGCGCTGGTGGGCCGGGCCACGGGATTGCGGCGCCAGGCCTGGCCCCTGGTCCAGGCGGTGCACAAGCGCATCGCCACGGACGAGGGGGCGCGGGACCTCTACCGCCTGAACCCCGCCTGCGCCAACGGGTACGAATCGGAGGAGGCCTTCCTCCAAGCCGTCCGCGCCTGGCGGCCGAAAGTGGGCGCCCTGCCCTCGGCGGAACCCAGCGAGCGCGGGGAGGGGTACCGGGTGAACAGCGATCCCTTCGAGCTCAGCGTCTCCGTGCGGGGCGAGGGGGGCGGCTGGCTGCGGGCCCGCTTCGTCACCGGCCCCGCCGCGGCCGGACAGAACGTGGGCGAGGGCCTGACCCAGCTCGTCTTCGCCGAATCCCCCCGGGAGATCC
>JBGASS010000179.1:0-5653 GCA_044229555.1 Holophagaceae bacterium | reverse complement strand
AAGCTGCCCTCCATTTCACCCGGGACGCCCGGGAGCGGGTACTGGAGACTTGGGCCGCGGGCCCGCAATTCACGCCTTGACGGGCCTTCCCGCCCCCCGCCAGACTGGCCTCGGGCCCGCGCGGGCCCGCGCCGAAAGGAGGTTGCGATGAACGCAGGCAGCACCGTCGCCGAACCTCCTTCGACCATGGCGCGCCGGTTCCGGGTTCCCTCCTGAGCTGATCAGGGCCCCCCCGGCCGCGCCGATCCCGCGCCTCGCACCCGAGGCCCCATCGCCGTGACTTCCGTCCCGCCGGGGAACCATGCTCAACCGCGTCATCGACACCGTCTGGGGCCAGGCCAACGCCCTCTTCGCCTTCCGGCGGAGGCGCTGGCTGGACCTCCTCGTGCTCGTGGCCCTGGTGGGGATCCTCTACGGCCTGGTGATCGTGGGACGGGAGTGGACCGGCGGCCAGGGACCCGCGGTGGCCATCGACCTGAGCGTCGCCGCCCTGCCCAAGTACATGCTGCTGTCCATCGTGCGGGCCGGGGTCGCCTACCTCATCAGCATCTCGCTGACCTTCACCCTGGCCTTCTGGGCCGCCAAGGACCCCTTCGCCGAGCGGCTGCTGGTGCCCATCCTGGACATCCTCCAGAGCGTGCCCATCCTGGCCTTCCTGCCGCCGGTCATCTTCGCGATGCTGGCCATCTTCCCCCGCAGCAACATCGGGCTGGAGCTGTCGGCGGCCATCCTCATCGTCACCTGCCAGGCCTGGAACATGATCTTCAGCTTCTACCAGAGCCTGAAGACCGTCCCGCCGGAGCTGGAGGAGCTGGCCTCCACCTACCAGTTCAACTGGTACCAGCGCCTGCGCTGGATCGAGCTGCCCCTCGCCACCCCGGGCCTCGTCTGGAACTCCATGGTGAGCGTGGCCAACGGCTGGTTCTTCCTCATGACCGCCGAAGCCTTCAGCCAGGGCAGCCTGAACTTCCGCCTCGCCGGCGTCGGCGCCTACATGCAGGCCGCCGTGGACGCCGGGGACACCACGGCGAAGTGGAGCGCGGTGGTGGCCATGCTCCTGCTGGTGGTGGTCCTCGACCGGCTGCTGTGGAAGCCCGTCATGGCCTGGTCCCAGGGCTTCCAGCTGGACGAGAACCTCCGTCCCGAGCGGCCCAAGAGCTGGATCCTGGACGTCATCCGCCGCTCCCGCTTCCTGCGCTGGCTCGAGGTCGTCCGCTCCGAGTGGCTGCTGAAGCGCATCCCCAAGCCCAAGGGCCTGCCCTCCATGCTGCCCCAGGAGCCGGAGCAGCGGCGCCGGGCCACGGGCCTCCTGGGCGCGGGGCTGCTGGGCCTCCTGCTGCTGGCCCTGGCCTTCGCCGGCTTCAAGCTCTGGAGCATCCTCGCCCTGGTGAACGGCGCCGACTGGACGCGGCTCCTGAAGGCCGGGGGCATGAGCCTGGGGCGGGTGCTGGCCTCCACGGCGCTGGTGACCCTCTGGACCGTGCCCCTGGGCCTCTGGATCGGACTGCACCCGGCGGTGGCCCGGCGCATCCAGCCCGTGGTGCAGGTGACCGCCAGCTATCCCGTCAGCCTGCTCTTCGCCGCCATCGCCGCGTGGATGCTGAAGCTCAGGATCGGCCTGGGGGTCACCTCGGTGCTGCTCATGGTGCTGAGCACCCAGTGGTACCTGCTCTTCAACATCATCGCCGGCGCCCAGGCCATCCCCTCGGACCTGCGGGAGATGGGCAAGGCCTTCCGCCTCACCCGCTGGAAGCGCTTCACCACGCTCTACTTCCCGGCCATCTTCCCCTTCCTCGTGACGGGCTGGGTGACCGCCACCGGCGGGGCCTGGAACGCCAGCATCATCACCGAGTTCGTCAGCGGCGACGGCCGGACCTTCGCCACCTTCGGCCTGGGCAGCGAGCTGCAGCTGGCCACCGCCGCGGGTTCCATCCCCCTCATCACCGCCTCCAGCCTGCTCATGGCCGGCCTCGTGGTGCTCTTCAACCGCATCGTCTGGCTGCCCCTGTACCGCATGGCCGAGACGCGCTACACCTTGGACCGGTGACCTCATGAACCTGTGCGAGCTGAAGGGCGTCCAGATGCGCTTCCCCGGCCCCAAGGGCCAGGTGAAGCGCGTGCTGGAGGACATCAACCTCGCGGTGAAATACGAGGAGGTGCTCTGCCTGGTGGGCCCCAACGGCTCGGGGAAGTCCACGCTGCTGCGCATTTTGGCGGGCCTCCTCCAGCCCACCAAGGGCGAGGTGCGCTGGCACGGCGAGAAGCTGCGGGGGGTGAACCAGTCCGTGAGCATGGTCTTCCAGACCTTCGCCCTGGTGCCCTGGATGACCGTGGAGGACAACGTCCGCATGGTGCTGCGGGCCCGGGAGCTGCCGGAGGAGGAAGTGCGCGAGAAGGCCGCCTCCGCCATCCACAAGGTGGGCCTCGAAGGCTTCGAGGAGGCCTTCCCCCGGGAGCTGTCCCGGGGCACCAAGCAGCGGGTGGGCGTGGCCCGGGCCCTGGCGGTGGATCCGGAAATCCTGGTGATGGACGACCCCTTCAGCCAGGTGGACGCGCTGACCGGCGAGGCCCTCCGCCAGGAGATCCTGGACATCTGGAGCGACGCGGAGAACAACCCCAGCTCCGTGGTGCTGGTGAGCCACCGCATCACCGAGGCCGTCCTGATGGCCGACCGCATCGCCATCCTCGGCGGCACGCCGAGCACCCTCCGCACCGTGGTGGAGAACCCCCTGCCCCGGCCCCGGGACCCCCGCTCCGCGGGCTTCATCCGCCTCGTGGACCAGCTCCACGACATCATCGCGTCCGCCGAGCTGCCGGACGTGCAGGTCAGCGCCCCCCAGCCCGAGCTGGCCGACGGCGTGCTGGAGCCCCTGCCCCACGCCCACACCGCCGACATCCTCGGCCTCCTGCCACGTCGTGACCCACACCCACGTCCCCTTCGAGAAGGTGCTCACCATCGTCAAGGGCGCCGAGATGCTCGAGCTCGTCGACACCCCCCGGCGCAGCGTGGTCCTCACCCAGCTTGGCAAGAAGTTCGTCGCCGCCGACATGGACGCCCGCAAGGACATCTGGAAGGCCCAGCTCCTCGAGCTCAAGCTCTTCCGCGTCGTGAAGGACCTCATCGAGCTCCACGACGGCGAGCTCAACAAGGACGAGCTCGTCCACGAACTCGCCGTCCGCCTCCCCATGGAGAACCTCGAGCTCACCTTCGGCACCCTGGTGGCGTGGGGCCGGTTCGGCGAGCTCTTCGCCTACCGCGAAGACCGCGGCGTCCTGACGCCGGAGTGAGGGTGTCCGATGACTGCGCTAAAGTGGAGGCAACACCGCCACGATTCCACGACGGACTGGACCTTGACGACCCCAAGAATGCATCTTCAACCTGGACCAATGTTCACGCCAAGGGGGCGCCAAATAGGGGCTTCCATCCGGAAATTTTTAGGTTTGCTTTGCACCTCAAACCCATGCAAAACCCTAAGTATTTCAATCCAGTCCCTTGCGGCATTCCGGATTAGGCGGCATCAGACCCCTCTCCGGCATGTCGCCTAATACAAAGTTAACTCATCACCCGCCGGTGGCGGACTCGGATGAATGAAACCAGGATGGGAGCGTGTCGGCAGAGAGGTTGCTTTGCCTATGGTGCGCCACAGCCCGCAAGTTAGCTGGACCCGGGGATTCCACGCGCACCCGCCATTGTTGCTACGCCCGTCTTTACGATGGGCACGAGCACGGAACTTAGATTTCAATCACGGGAATCCCGCGCCGGCACCCATTTTCCGGGGAGGTGACGCATGGGCATTGAAGTGATCCACCCGCGGTGCGCGGGACTGGATGTCCACATGGACACCGTGATGGCCTGCGTCCGCAATGCGGAAGGACGTAAGGTGGAGGTCGAGACGCGCTGTTTCGGGACGACCACCGGGGAGTTGGGGAAGCTCGCAGACTGGCTTCGCGAGAGGAACTGCACCCACGCCGTCATGGAGTCCACGGGCGTCTACTGGCGACCGGTCTGGCACATCCTTGCCGAAGGGATCGATCTGATCCTGGCCAATCCCATGCACGTGAAGCAGGTCCCTGGGCGCAAAAGCGATGTGAACGACGCGCAGTGGCTGGCGGAACTCTTGGCTCATGGGCTCGTGGCGGCGAGCTTCGTGCCTGAGGCTCCGGTCCAGGAAGTGCGCGAGTTGACGCGAACCCGCAAGCAGTTTGTGCGGGAAGTGGCGCAGCACACGCAGAGGATCCAGAAGGTCCTCGAGGATGCGAACCTAAAACTCACGAGCGTGGTCGCGGACGTGCTCGGGGTCTCGGGTCGATTGATGCTGTGGTGCATCATCTGGGGTGAGACTGATCCGAAGGTGCTCGCGAGCCTGGCGCGAGGCCGGATGAAGGCTAAGCACGGCGAACTCATCGAGGCGATGCGTGGCCGGATAACTGAGCACCACCGGTTCCTTCTGCGCCTTCATCTGCTTCAGATCAAGGCGCTGGAGGGATCCATCGCCGAGGTCGAAGCAAGGCTCGATGCGCAGCTTCAGCCCCTGCGCGAACAGGAGTCTCTTCTATGCACCATTCCCGGAATCAGCCGCACCCTCGCCCAGGTCATGCTCGGAGAGATCGGAACCGACATGAGCCGGTTCCCCACCGTAGGCCACCTGATCTCCTGGGCAGGCCTCTGCCCTCAGATGCATGAGAGCGCAGGGAAGCGGAAGAGCACGCGGACCCGCCATGGCGCCCCTTGGCTAAAGACAGCCCTGGTGCAGGCCGCTTGGCCGGGGTCGCGTACTAAGAACACCTACTTCCAGGCCAAGTTCCTTCGCCTGAAGGCCAGGCGAGGCCCCAAAAAGGCCATCGTGGCCATCGCCGCCGAGATCCTCCGGGCCGCCTACTTCGTCCTCAGCCGAAAGATCCCCTATCGGGACCTCGGGCCAGACCACTTTGACCGCCTCGATCGCACCAAAGCCGCCAAGCGTCACATCCAGCGCCTCCAGGCCCTGGGCTACAATGTCCTGCTTACTCCTGCTTCATAACCCCAGTCGGTGCATCGTCGGCCGTCTGGTTTCAACTTAGGGCCTCCAATGAACAGTAAGACGCACTGGATTGCGATGAGAGTCCTCGGACTTCTACTCGCTTGCCTTTGCGCCGTGATCTGGAAGATCCCAGCCTCTCTCTGGTCGCCTCACGCCTTTGCGGTAGTGCCTGTTTCCCCTCCAAATTTCGATCCTCAGGTTGGGCCAGCCAACCTACCAACCGAAATTAGTCCTCGAATGGGTCCAGCAGAGTTTGCAGATATAGCCATTGATCTCGGGTTGTCCTGGAGAACGGTTCCAGAAAAATCTAGGAACTCCTGGTTAGAGTGGCTCGCCTTATGCTCAAGAAATTGGGGTGCAGCGGAGACCTTAGGCATATTTTCGTCTGTGGCTGGGGAACGTCTTAGCCAGGCAGAACGAATGCGGATTGCTAAGGGCCTCGAAGAAATCCAAGCCAATCCTCCTGAGCCACCCTTTAGCTATGTGATTGACCGGATTGTCGGCCTTGATGAGTACCTGCGAGATCAAACACTCAAACGAATCTTCTGGGTTGGTGCTCCAATTCTATTCACCCTTCTTGTGGTTGCCCATCACATTCGAATATCCCGTGCTCGAGCAAGAATGCTCAATCG
>JBGASS010000178.1:0-5663 GCA_044229555.1 Holophagaceae bacterium | reverse complement strand
GTGGGCGGCTTCTGCCGCTGGCTCTTCGAGCCCGTCACCGACGCCGAGGCCCAGCGCGTCGGGCGGGCCTGCGCCCGGGAAGGCCTGCCCTACCGGGTGCTCGGCGGAGGCTCCAACCTGGTGGTCTTCGGCGACGTTGCCGGGCCCGTCCTGCGCCTCGCCCTCCCCAGGACGCTCCACCAATAGGGCACCCGCCTGGGCGCCCCGGCCAGCTACGGCCACATCCGCATGAGCCAGGAGGCCGGGCGGCTCGGACTGTCCGGGATGGAATACGCCGCGGGCATCCCCGGCACCACCGGCGGGGCCCTGCGCATGAACGCCGGCGCCTACGGCACGGAGCTGGTGGACATCCTGGAGACCTACCGCTTCGTCACACCCGACGGCGAGCTCGTGGAAAAGCGCCCCGAGGCCGGCGAGTTCGCCTACCGGTCCAGCTTCCTCACCGGGGGCCACGTGGCCCTGGCCTTCACCGTGCGGCTCGTCGAAGGGGATGCCGCCGCCATCCAGGCCAGGGTGGCGGAGAACATGGGCAAGCGCGGCACCAGCCAGCCCCTGAGCAAGCGCAACGCCGGCTGCATCTTCAAGAACCCGCCGGGCCAGAGCGCCGGCCGCCTCATCGACCAGGCGGGCCTCAAGGGCCTGCGCATCGGGGACGCGGAGGTCAGCCCCGACCACGCCAACTTCCTCATCAACCACGGCCACGCCACACCGGAGGATTTCGCGGCGCTGATGGCGGCCGTGCAGGAGAAGGTGCGGGTGTTCCACGGCGTGGAACTCGAGGCGGAGGTGGAGGTCTGGCGGGAGTCCTGAGCCCGGAAGCGGTACCCTGGACGCCATGGCCCTCCTCCCCCGCACGCGACCCAAGCGCCCGTGGCTGCCGTGGGCGCGCCTGGGGCTCGTGGCCGCGCTGGTGCTGGCGGCGGGCTGGGGCACCATGGAGATCGGCCAGCGCTTCCTGGGGCTGCAGCGCCTGACCATCGAGCAGGTCTCCGTGAGCGGGACCCGGGGGGCGCGCCTGGAGCAGGCCCAGGCCATCGCCGAGAGGATCTGCCTGGGCAAGCAGCTCTTCTGGATGGACACGGAACGGCTGCGCGCGGAGATCACCGCCCTGCGCTGGGTGAAGGGCGCGCTGATCCGGAAGGACCCCCCGGACCGGCTGAGCCTGGTGATCGAGGAACGCCGGCCGCTCCTCTGGCTGGTGCGGCCCGAAGGCGTGTTCCTGCTGGCGGACGACGGCTATGTGCTGGATCGCGTCAACCAAGGCAATTTATCGCCCATTCCCGTCATATCCGACAAGAATAGCCAGTCCGATGAATTACTGCCTTTGCTAATCAGCGTCACACGTGAGATCCGAGACAAACAACGGGACTTTTATGACCGGCTCGTGGAGCTGCGGTGGAGCGAGCGCGGGCCGGTGGCTTTCCTGGAAGGACTTGAAGCCCCGATCTACCTTCCAAAACGGGATGTCACAAAGAATATCCCTAATTTTCAGGGGCTTTATCTCGACCATATCTCCAAAAGATCGGACCTCAAGGCCATCCGGTACATCGACCTGCGGTGGGACGAGGAGGTCGCCGTGGGGGAGCCCGCCGAATCCGCGCCTCCGTCGCAGAAACCGGGCCCTGGCACCCCCTGAAGGGCCCTTCGCCCGATATTTAATCTCTCCCCTCGCCCGGGGCCTGAATGGGGCTATGCTTGGGAGAGTGAGGCTCAGGCACAATTCATGGTTCAACCCGCCGTTCTTCTCGGACTCGATCTAGGTGCTAGCAAAGTCGTCGCTGTTGTCGCTGTCCTTGAAGATAACGGATCCCTGAACGTCACCGGCGCCAGCCTCAGTCCGCCGGACGGCGGAATCCGCCAGGGTGAGATCAACGACATGGACGCCGCCGTGCGCGCCATCAACCGCGCCGTCGAGGAGGCCATGCGCACCGCGGGCCAGACGCGCCTCGACGGCGTGCGGGTCAGCGTGGACGGCATCCAGTTCAAGGGCGAGAACCTCCGCGACTCCGTCACCATCTCCACCGCCGACAAGGTCATCACCCCGTCGGACCGGGACCGCGTCCTCCAGCAGGCCGCCAACGGCTGCAAGCTCGCCAAGGAGGAGCAGGTCCTCCACCAGCTGCCCCAGATGTTCCACATCAAGGGCCAGCGCGACCTGCGCAACCCCGTGAACATGGTGGGCGACACGCTGGAGGCGGAGATCCGCATCATCGTGGCGCCGGCCTCCGTGCTCGCCAACATCAACCGCGCCCTGCACCTCTCGGGGCTGCAGGGCTCCCAGCTCATGTACTCGCCCCTGGCCAGCATGGAGGCGGTGCTGTCCCGGGAGGACGGCGAGAACGGCGCGGTGGTGGTGGACATCGGCGACGAGCTCACCCACGTGGGGGTCTTCCTCCGCGGCGCCCTCTTCCACAGCGCGGTGATCCCCATCGGCGGGCGCCACTTCACCCGCGACCTGGAGATCACCAAGCACCTGGGCGGCATCAGCATCGCCGAGCGCATCAAGCGCGTGTACGGCACGGCCCTGCCCATGCAGGTGCCCAACGAGGAGATGATCGAGCTGGAGGACGAGGGCCGCCAGGCCTCGCGGCGCGAGATCGCCGAGGTGCTCCACGCCCGGGCCGTCGAGCTGCTCAACATGGTCCTCGCCGAGGTGGGGCGCAGCGGCCTCGTGCACGAGATCCACGGCGGCATCCACCTCGTGGGCGGCGGCTCCCTCCTGCCCCACCTGCCCATCCTGGCCCAGAACATCCTCGGCCGGCCCCGGGTGGTCATCGGCCGGGTGCAGGGCATCCAGGGCCTCCCCCAGGTCACCGGCAACCCCCTCTACACGAACGCCCTCGGGGCCGTGAAGGCCCATGCCCGCGAACTGCTGGAAGGCTCCGCGAAGTCGCCCCGCCACGGCGGCATCAAGGGCTTCATCGAGAAACTCTTCTGAACGGAGATCCCATGGCCGAGGTCCCCTTCCTGCCCGAACCGCCCCACCTCACCGGCGCCACCATCAAGGTCGTGGGCGTCGGCGGCGCGGGCTGCAACGCCGTGAACCGCATGATCGAGGCCGGGGTGCAGGGGGTGCAGTTCATCTCCCTCAACACCGACCAGCAGAGCCTCGCCCAGAGCAAGGCCCACGCGCGCCTGGCCCTGGGACCCCAGTACTCCCGCGGCCTCGGGGCCGGGGGCAGCGCCGAGAAGGGGGCCATCGCCGCCGAGGAGAGCCGGGAGGAGATCCTGGGCCTGCTGGCCGGCGCGGACATGGTCTTCATCACCGCCGGCATGGGCGGCGGCACGGGCACCGGCGCCGCGCCGGTGGTGGCCAGCTACGCCCGGGAACTGGGCGCCCTCACCGTGGCCGTGGTGGTCACGCCCTTCCGCTGGGAGGGCAGCGGCAAGATGGCCAACGCCCAGGACGGCCTCGACCGCCTGCGGGGCACCGCCGACACCCTCATCGTGGTGAGCAACGAGAAGCTGAAGGCCCTCTGCGAACAGCGCTACACCTTCAAGGAGGCCTTCAAGGTGGCGGACGGCGTCCTGCTCCAGGGCGTGCGGGGCATCACGGACCTCATCCTCCGCCCCGGCACCCTGAACGGCGACTTCGCCGACGTGGAGGCCGTGCTGCGGGACTGCGGCGAGGCCCTCATCGGCACGGGCCAGGGCCGCGGCGACGAGGCCATCCTGGACGCCCTCCAGAAGGCCCTCTCCTGCCCCTTGCTGGACCGCGCCGCCCACGGTCCGGCCACGCAGGTCATCGTCAGCGTCATGGCGGACTGGGAGAGCGTGGAGCTCGCCGCCGTGGAGACCGCCATGAACTTCCTCAGCGACCACTACCAGGGCGTCGCCAACATCAAGCTCTGCCAGGTGGAGGCGCCGGAGCTGGAGGACCGCGTCCTCGTCACGGTGCTCGCCTCGGGCTTCGAGGCCGGCGCCGAGCCGGTCTACCGCCCCATGAACACCCGGGAGGCCCTGGCCGCCGAGGCCGCCGCCCACGGCGACTACGGCCAGCCCCACAACGGCCCCAGCGGCCGGGTCTACGGCGACGTCCCCAGCGGCCCCGTGGCGGGCCCCCTGGACGCGAACCACCCCGTGACCCCCACGCGCCTCATCTCCCAGCCGCCCACGCCCAGCGGCGAAGTGGCCAGCTACGCGGAAGACCTCCACGTGCCCGCCATCATCCGCCTGACGCAGGGGCGGCTGCCCATCGAGTAGGCTCCGCGTTCACTCCCCGCGCTTGGGTGAGACGTTGATCAGCGGCGTTCCGCCGCCGCTGCCGGTGATCACCAGGTTCCCGTGGGCGCCGATGTCCTTCAGGGCCTGGATGCGCTGGTAGTCGAGGATCTGGGGGGTGAGGCTCTTGCTGACGATCTCCTGGGCCTTGGCCTGGCCTTCGGCTTCGATGCGCTTCCGCTCGGCCTCCTGCTTCTCCTTCTGCAGCACGAAGGTCATCTTCTGGGCCTCCTGGTCCGCGGCGATCTTGGCGTTGATGGCCTGGGTGATCTGCTGGGGCAGGCGCACGTCCCGCAGCAGCACCTGCTCCAGGCTGATGCCCCGGCTGGTGAAGCGCTCGGTGAGGGTCTTGGTCACCCAGGCGACGAACTCCTGGCGCTTGGCGCTGTAGAGGTCAGTGGCCGCGAGGCTGGCGGCGGCGTCCCGGATGGCGCTGCGGATCTCGCTGCGGATCAGCCGCTCCTCCACGTTCTCCCCCAGGGTGCGGTAGATGTCCGGCAGCCTGGCCAGGTCCATGGCGTAGAGCACGGTCACGTCCAGGTTCACCGTGAGGCCGTCGGAGGTGATCACGGAGATGCTGTCGTCGCCCCGCCGCTGGCCCTCGTCGTGCTGGCTGGACATGGTGTAGTTCCGGGTGCGCACTTCCATCTGCACCAGGTTGCAGAAGGGGTTGATCATGTGGAGGCCCGAAGGGAGGGGCTCGGGCCGCACGCGGCCGAAGAGCACCATCACGCCGCCGTAGCCCGGGTCCACCACACGGACGGTGGAGGCCGCGGCGAGCAGGGCGGACAGGGCGAAGGCCGCGACCATGACGAACTTCAGCGCCTGGGAAGCGCCTTCCCGGAGGGTTCCCGGGACGTCCAGCGTCCCGCCCCGGCGGCCCCGGATCTCGTCCCCGCCCTCCACGGCGACCGGCGCCCCCTTCGCGCGCAGGCGCCAGATCATGAAGCCGATGGCGGCGAGGAGGACAGCGAGGAAGAACATGGGAGGCTCCGCGGGGAAGGGACGGGTTGATTATGCGCGGAGGGCGCACGGCCATGGAAAGGCCCCGCGGAACGGGGCCTTTCCGGGGGCCGAGCCGGCTCAGTCCAGCTTCGGCGCAGGCTTCAGGGCCACCTTGAAGAGGATGGCGCCCATGAGGGCGAAGGCCGCGACGCCCAGGAGGTCATAGCCGCCCGCGCCCATGGAGTGGGCGAGCTTTTCCTCCACGTTCGCGGAAGTCAGGAAGCCTTTCAGCCATTCAACCTGGTCGCTGCTGGCCACGAGGATTGCCACGAAGACGCCCGCGAGGGCGCCGCCGGCCACGAGGCCCGTGGCGAAGAGGTTGCCGGGACCCAGCTCCTCGTCGCCGCCATGGCCGTCCTTGCTTCCAGCCCCGGTCTTCCTATCCGCCACCCAGCGGATCACGCCGCCGATGAAGATGGGAAGCGTCGTGCTGAGGG
>JBGASS010000177.1:0-5673 GCA_044229555.1 Holophagaceae bacterium | reverse complement strand
CTGCTGCACCACTCCCACCCGGCCCACCTTGACGGGCTCCAGGGGCGAGCCCACCCGCACGGTGCCGGAGGTGGGCTGCCGCAGGCCCGCCAGGATCTCGAAGAGCTTGGTCTTGCCGACCCCGGAGGGCCCCAGGAAGCCCACGATCTGGCCCTGGGTCAGGCCCGGGCGCACCAGGTCGCAGACCTGGGCGTTCACGTTGCGGAGGATGGGCTTGCCGCCCAGCTCCAGGCACACGTCCCGGATCTCGACGATGAC
Source organism: Holophagaceae bacterium (assembly GCA_044229555.1). Classification (GTDB taxonomy): domain Bacteria; phylum Acidobacteriota; class Holophagae; order Holophagales; family Holophagaceae; genus JADJVL01. Next base: position 5,415 of record JBGASS010000177.1, on the reverse strand, counting down.
GTCCTTGCGTTCGCAGGCCGGGGCGGTCATCAGCGGGCCTCCAGGGCGAGGTCCGCGTAGGGGAAGAAGAAGCGCTTCGCCACGCCGAAGACGTAGTCCATGCCCACGCCGATGGCGAGGATGGTGAGCTGGATGGCGAAGACCGCGTCCAGGTGGAAGTGCTTGTTCTGGTTCAGCAGCATGGCCCCCACGCCGCCCTCCGCCCGCGAGATCCCTTCCACCATGGTCAGCATCATCCAGGCCACGGCGAAATTCTGCCGCAGCACCTCGAAGGCCCGGTCCATGCGCCCCAGGATGATGATCTCCCAGACCAGGCGCCACTCGCTCATCCCCAGGGTGCGGGCGTGGGAGAAGGACTCCCGCGGGATCGCGTTGATCTCTTCCACCATGGAGGTCACGAAGAACACCACCATGCCGAAGACCAGGAGGGAGACCTTCAGGTTGTGCCCGCCGGACATCATCAGGGTGAAGACGAAGGAGAGGCCCACCAGGCTGAGGAAGCGCATCTTGGAGACGAGATGCCCCAGGGGGCGGAAGAAGGGCAGCACGGTGGCGTAGGACATCAGGAGGGCCACCACGAAGGTCAGCCCGACGGCCTGGATGGCCAGCAGGGTGCTCGTCATGACCTCGGTCCCGAAGCCGCCCTCCCGCACCAGCCGCAGCCAGGCCCGCACGATTTCCGAGGGAAGCGGGATCACCGGCGAGGAGGCCATGCTCCAGACCGCCAGGGCCGCCGCGCCCTGGATGGCGCAGAGGGCCATGAAGGTGCTGCCCTGGATGGATTTGTTCGGCGTGAAGAGGTGCTTGAGGTCTTTCACGGCGTCATTCCTTCCCGCGGGGAGCGTTCAGCTGGAATCGGCCCTCGCCTCCGCGCCCCACGTCTCAGCCCTCTCCGCGGGCGGAGCTGCCGTCCCGCAGGGAACGCAGGAGGAGGGCCAGGCCGCCCACGCTGAGGGTGAGGATGCAGAGCAGCTCGAAGAGGCTCATGGGCTTCATGACGAAGCGCAGGTTCATGAGCACGCCGGCCACCAGGGCCACCAGCGACCCGCCCGCCAGCATCCAGCCGATCCAATTCCTGGAGCTGTAGAAGACGAGTCCCACCCCGAAGAACATGGGGATGAGGATCATGCCGCTGGTGATGGACCAGGTGCCGCCGAAGAAGCCGAAATGGTAGAGGCCGTAGCCGAACCCGAAGGGGTTGGCCACGCCGATGGAGTGCAGCAGCAGGTAGATCCCGGCCGAGAACATCAGAAAGCCGAGGATGAAGGTCCCCGAACCGCCTGGAGTGCCGCCGGCCCCTTTGATGCCCATGGATCACGCCTTTCGGAAGAGTCTGGAGGGATTGGGGCGCGCCGCGCCGGACCGCGCGCCCCGGGAACGCGGAGGCCAGCCTAGCGGCCCATCTCGATGACCACGCGGCGGTTCTTCGCGCGTCCGGCGTCCGTGGCGTTGGAGGCCACCGGCGCATCCTGGCCCTTCCCTTCCACCTGCACGCGGGTGGCCGGGAAGGACCTGGGGTAGTGGGCCTGGAGCCAGTTGCGGACGGCCACGGCGCGGGCCTCGCTCAGGGCGTAGTTCCCGTCCTTGGTGCCGACGTCGTCCGTGTGGCCGGTGATCTTCACCAGCAGGCCCGAGGACAGCACGGCGGATTCGGCGATCTGGGTGAGGGTGGCCTCGGAGCGCGGGGAGATCTGGGCGGAGCCCGTGCGGAACTCGACGCTCCAGGCCCGCTCGCTCACCTTCTGGGCGATGCCGTGGCTGGCGTTGTAGGTCGGCGTGTCCGGGGAAGCCATGATCGTGGTCTTCGCGGCCAGCTCCTTCAGGTAGCTCAGGTCCGTGATGCTGTCCGCGTCAGGGAAGGTGGGCATCAGCTTGGGGTAGAGCTTCGAATCCAGGTTCCCGAAGGTCGTGTAGAGGACGCGGAAGGTGTTGGTGGCCTCCGGCGCCAGGCCGAAGAGGTTGAGGTTGTCCGCCAGGTTGTTCACCCGGGACCCGCCCAGGTCGACGTTCAGGCCCTGCTTGTCCTTCTCGTCCACGCCCTTGAAGTAGCGGACCCAGTAGGCGCCGTCCTTCTCCCCGTAGACCTTCGCGGACACGTCGCCGGCGAAGTTCAGGGCCGTGGAGAAGCTCTTGACCTGGTCGCCGCCCTCGAAGGCCGCCCGGAGGTAGTTGACCATGGTCTCCTTGTGGTCCTTGGCCCACTTGGAGACGACCACCAGCACGCAGGGCATCTGGGAGGCGTAGTCCTTGGTGGAGACGATGGTGGCGAGGCCGCCCTTCTTTTCCGAGACGATCACGTCCCCGGGGGTCCAAGTGGTCACGGCGTCGACGCCCACCTTGCGCTTCTCGCCGGTGCGCACGCCGCCCACCACGACGGGCCGCTCCTCGGTGTAGTTCGCCACGTACTTGTTGGCGGCGTCGATGTAGTCCGAAGGGTTGAGGAAGTTGATGGCGTCCGGATCGAAGGTCGTCTCGTCGGGATTGACGGGGATGTTGTTGTCCGAGGCCCACTTCAGGACGATGTGGACGTCCCCGTCCCGCAGCACGCCGGCCACCACGGAGCCCTTGGCCTTCTGGGGATTGCTCCGCCACTCGGCGGGTCCCATGAGCTTGTCCTCCCCGTGGGAGAAGCCCAGGGAGCCCACCACCACGGCCTTGTACTCGGGGCCGATCTTCTCCAGCTCGGGATTCAGGCCGGCCAGGAAGGAGGGCACGCCGGTGCCCATGATGGCCACCATGGCGGCGCCTTCCTTGGTGTTCTTGTCCCGGGAATACTCCTTCGCGAACTTCACCATGGCCTGGGCCATCTGGTTGGAATCGTCCTGGCGCTCCATGCGCAGGTTCACGCCGTACTTGGCCATGAGGGAGCCGCTGGTGGGGGTCTTCCCGCCGGTGGCGTACATGGCGCCAGCCTGGGCGTTCCAGGCCCAGACCAGTTCCCGCAGCTCGGGGCCCGGGACGCTGGCCGGCTGGGTGGATGGCAGGTCCAGGGTCGGCACGGCGGTCTTGGCATTGGACGGCGCGCTGGGCAGGTCGATGCTGCCGAGCGTGTGGGACTTGGACGCCTCCTTCTTGAAGACCATGCCCTTGTCGTAGGCGTAGTACTTGACGGCCCAGAGGGCCCCGAAGCAGAGTCCGGCGATGAGGATCCGGCCGGTGGCGGTCAGGCGCATTTGCGCTCCTTAGATGAGGTGAAGGATCCAGCTGCTTGGCGATCGATGGCCCGGGAGGGGCGTTCCGTCATTCCCATTCCGACTTCTTGGGCACCGGTGCCGGCGACGACATCCCGATGGAATCCTTGATGGGCAGCGAGGACGACAGGGAGGGTTGTGCGGACGCCCCGGCGGGCTGGGTGAAGATCGACAGCCGCTTCTCGTAGTCGTCCAGCAGGGCCATGCCCTTGTCGGAGCTGACGCCGGTCTCGATGTCGGCGTTGTCGATGAACTCGGCGGAAAACTCCATGATGCGCTTCATCTCGCCGACCTTCTTCGCCATGTCGTCGTTGATGTAGTCGATGCTCTGCTCGAACATGGCGCGCTTGTCGGGATCGCCCTTGAAGACGGACATGGCGGACCGCAGGGCCTTGGACCCGGTCTTGATGGCGTCGTATTCCGCCTCCTTCAATTCCACCTGGATCTTCGCCTGCCGCACCACGAGGTCCGACGCCTTGTAGGCCCGGTCCAGGAAGGCGTGCAGCCGCTGCATGTTGCCGTAGAGGGGCAGCAGCTTCTCGTTCATGGACTTCAGCCCGGCGGCCTTCATGGCATGGAGCTGCGCCGCGTCGGCCTTGCCCATGGACTTGGCCTTCGAAGCCGTCTGCAGTTCGGTGTCGGCGTCCTCGTCGTTCTTCCGGATCTTGGCCCCGAGCTTCTCTTCGGCTCCGGCGAGCTCGCTGATCTTGTTGAAGAGGGTCCGCGCCTTGTCCTCCAGGTCCGCGATGTAGCTCTTGAGGATGGCGATGGGATCGATCTGGATGACGAGGCCCACCATGAAGCGCATGAACGTGCGCCACAGGTACCACACCATGGTCCGGACCTGCTTGTTGGTGAGCAGGAAGACCAGCAGCGCGATGACGCCGAAGAGGATCCCCGCGTAGAGGGTGTTGGCGAGGGTCGCCACCACGAAGGGGACGATGAGCCCCCAGAAGTAGAAGACCACGCAGCCGACGCCGGCCAGCAGCAGGAGGGTGGCCTTGCCTTCGGGCTTGCCCCAGAAGGACTTGAGGTCCTGGCCGTCGGGGCCGCTCATCGGGAGGTTGTCCATGGGGATTCCTTACTGGGCTGGGGGCGGATTGAGGACGTACTGGCGGATGCGCTCCTGGATGGCGCGGATGTCCGACACGAAACGGGTCTTGGTGGAGGCGAAGGCGGCCTGGAGGGCATCGATCTCGCTCCGGGCCAGGGCGGCCGCGTTGCGCGCCTCCACCTCGCTCCGGGTGAGCTCCCCGATGTCCTGGGTCAGCTTCGCGATCTGCTGGGACTTCTCCTGGATCTGCGCCTTGAACCGGTCCGCCTCGTTCAGCTTCGACTGGATCCGTTCCTTCTTCTGGCCCTCGATGTATTCCCCGAAGCTCAATTCCTTCCGGTCGAGCACCTGGAGGTAGTGGTCGGCGGTCTGGACCAGGTTCTCGCCCTTGGCCCCCTGGGCCACGAGGGAACCGAAGGCGGCGCGGTAGCGGGTGGGTTCGTCGCCGATGACGCCGACGAGGGCGTCGAGGGTCCTGCGGAACTCGAAGAAATCGATCCCTTCGAGGTTGTTCTCCTCCAGGGCCTTGGAGAGGCGTTCCGAGAACTTCGCGTCCGTGCCGGCCTCCGCCGATGCGGCGGAGAGGAGCGGCGCCGGAGGCAGGGGGGCGGGCGTCGCGGCGGCCGCGGCGGGGGCTCCCGAGGCCTTGGGCTTGGCGCCCTCCTCGGCCTCATCGTCGATCTGGACAAAGACGGAAGCCAATTTCTTCAAGGCGTCCATGGGTTCCTCCGTTGGGCCGCCCGATGGGGCGCCCTGCAAAAATGTCGCTGTGCCAGATAGCGCATTTCCGAATTCTGGCACCCGCGCTTGGGGAGGACAATGCTTTCGGGAACCCCATCCTTTGCGGAATTCGTGAATTGGGGCGGTCATTGTTAGAGTTTTTCGGGGCTTAGCGTTTGCAAGCGCCTTGTTGCCAGTCTGGCGACTGCAGGGAAACCATGGCCTCCGGACCTCAGGAGGCCTCAGCCCCCGCCGCGGGCACCGGTTCCCGCTCCGCCACCATCACCACCAGCGCCGCGATGGAAAGGCTGGCGGCCAGGTGCTTGAGGGCGTGGCCGCCCATGGACCCGCCGAACAGGCGGAACACGGCGGGGTCCTCCAGCTCCAGGACCTTGGCGACGAGGTACCAGATGACCATCCAGCCGATGTCGCGGGTCCGGGTGTAGCGGG
>JBGASS010000176.1:0-6145 GCA_044229555.1 Holophagaceae bacterium | reverse complement strand
ACGTACTCGTCCAAGGGATGGCCGCTCACGTAGAGGCCCAGCGTCTCCCGCTCCGCGGCGAGGCGCTCCCGCCGGCCCATCGGCTCGACATCTTCGGGCAGCTTCCACGCGTCCGCGCAAGAAGCCAGCTCCGCATCGTCGAAGAGGCTCGTCAGCCCCAGATCCGCGTTGCTGCCCCGCGACGCCGTGTCCAGCGCGCTCGGCAGGCCCGCCAGCAGCGCCGCCCGGTGGCTTTCCAGGCTGTCGAAGGCGCCGGCCTTGATCAGCGATTCCCAGACCCGGCGGTTCGCCTTGCTCAGATCCGTGGCCTGGAGCGCGTGCACCAGATCCTTGAAGCCGCCTTCCGCTCCCCGCGCCGCCAGGATGGCCTCCAGGGCCGCGTCGCCGAGCCCCTTCACCGCCGCGAAGCCGAAGCGGATGGCGCCCTCCTTCGTCACCGTGAAATCCAGCTCCGATTCGTTGATGTCGGGGCCGAGTATCTGGATCCCCTTCTCCCGGCAGTTCTGGATGTACTTCACGATGTCGTCCGTGCGCCCGCTCTTCGTGCTCAGCAGGCCCGCCATGAACTCGAGGGGATGGTTCGCCTTCAGGTAGCCCGTCTCGAAGGCCACCATGGCGTAGGCCGCCGAATGGCTCTTGTTGAAGCCGTAGCCCGCGAAGTACTCGATGAGGTCGAAGAGCTTCGCCACGCCCTCCTTGTCGAAGCCCCGCTCCACGCCCCGGTCGATGAAGCTGGCCTTCTCTTTTTGCATCTTGGCCAGGTCCTTCTTGCCCATGGCCCGGCGCAGCATGTCCGCCTCGCCCAGGGAGTAGCCCGCGATGGCCGACGCGATCTGCATCACCTGCTCCTGGTACAGGATCACCCCGTAGGTGGGCGCCAGGATGGGCTCCAGCACCGGGAACATGTAGGTCACCGGCTCCCGGCCGTGGCGGCGCGCCACGTAGGTCTCGCCCATGCCCGCCCCCAGCGGCCCGGGCCGAAACAGCGCATTCAGCGCGATGAGGTCGTCGAAGCGGTCCGGCTGCAGGGCCCGCAGCAGCTGCTTCATGCCCCCGGACTCGAACTGGAAGACCCCGTCCGTATCCCCGGACGCGAAGAGCTGGAAGGTCTTCTTGTCATCGAAGGCCCGCAGCTTCGTCATGTCCACGGGAGAACCGTGGCGCTTGGCGATGTAGCCCTGGATCTTCTCGATCTGGGTGAGCGTCTCCAGGCCCAGGAAGTCCATCTTCAGCAGGCCGGCGCGCTCCGCCTCGGTCATGGTGTACTGCACCATCACCTTCTTGTCCTTGTCCATGCACAGCGGCGCGAAGTTGGTCAGCTCGTCCGGCGCGATGATCACGCCGGCCGCGTGGACGCCCGTGTTCCGCGCCAGGCCCTCCAGCTTCGCCGCGATGTCGAGGACCTCCTTGACGTCGGGTTCCTTCTCGTAGCGCTCCAGCAGGCGGTCGGACTTCTGCAGCGCCTCGCCCACGGTGATGGGCTTGCCGGGCTCCTGGGGCACCAGCTTCGTGAGCTCGTTGGCCCAGGCGAAGTCCTTCTCGAAAACCCGGGCCACGTCCTTGATGACCGCCTTGGTCTTGAGCTGGTTGATGGTGACGATGTTGCTCACCCGGTCCCGGCCGTACTTCTCCGTGACGTACTGGATGACCCGGTCCCGGCCGTCCCGGCAAAAATCAATGTCCACGTCGGGCATGGAGATGCGCTCCGGGTTCAGGAAGCGTTCGAAGAGCAGGTCGTACTGCATGGGATCGATGTCGGTGATCCAGAGGGACCAGGCCACGATGGAGCCGGCCGCCGAGCCGCGGCCCGGGCCCACGGGGATGCCCATCTCCCGGGCCTTGGCGATGAAGTCCCAGACCAGCAGGAAGTAGCCCGGGAAGCCCATCTTCAGGATGGTCTCCAGCTCGAAGTCCAGGCGGGCCCGGTAGACGGCCTCGTCATGCTTGAGGCGGCCCTGGCTCCAGAGCTCGCGGTTCTCCGCCATGCGCTTCTCGAACCACTCCCGGGCCACGTGGACGAAGTAGCTCTCCAGGGTGAAGCCCGCTGGCACGGGGAACTGGGGCGTGATGGGCTTGCGGGCCAGGGGGAAGGTGTCGATCTTGGCGGCGATCTCGAGGGTGCGCTCCAGGTATTCCGGGTTCTCCGGAAACACCGCGCGCATCTCGTCCGGGGTCTTCACGAAGAACTGGTCCGTGCTGAAGCGCATGCGCCGCTCGGTCTTCTTCAGGGCCTTGGTGCCGATGCAGAGCAGGGTGTCGTGGAGGTCGCTGTCGCCGTGGTTGAGGTAGTGGGCGTCGTTGGTGGCCACCAGGGGGATGCCCAGCTTCTTCGACAGCTCCTTCTGCGAGGGGATGATGCGGGCCTCCGCTTCGAAGCCCTGGTCCTGGATCTCCAGGTAGAAGTCATCGCCGAAGATCTCCCGGAATTCGGAGGCCACCCGCTCCGCCTGGTCGGGCCGGCCTTGCATGAGCCGGGCCTGCACCTCGCCGCCCAGGCAGGCCGTGAGCGCGATGAGCCCATCGCTGTGCTCCTTCAGCAGCTCCTTGTCGATGCGGGGCTTGTAGTAGAAGCCTTCGGTGAAGCCCTGGCTCACCATCTTCGACAGGTTGGCGAAGCCGACGTGGTTCTTGGCCAGCAGCACCAGGTGGTAGCCCGCGTCCCTTGAACCGCTGGGATCCACGCAGTCCTCCAGGCCCTCCTCCCCCGTCGCCGCGTTCTTCGCCGCCAGCTTGCGGTCGTGCCGCGAGCGCGGGGCGACGTAGACCTCGCAGCCGAGGATGGGCTTCACTTCCCCCCCGCCGATCTTGGGATCCGAGCAGGCGTCGAAGAGTCGCATCATCCCGTACATGTTCCCGTGGTCCGTGACGGCCACCGCGGGCATGCCCGCAGCGCGGCACTTCTTCACGAGATCGGGGATGCGTGTGAGGCCATCGAGCAGGGAGAATTCGGAATGGTTGTGCAGATGGACGAAGGACATTCGTCCATTTTCCCGCCGGAGCGCGGCTCCGCGGTAAGTGCCGTGGCCTGAAGCGGGGTGCCCTGGAGACTGTGCAGCCGGCCCCTAGCCCGGCGCCTCCGCGAGCCCGTGGGGTTCGCAGAGGGCCTTGAGGTTCGCCAGGGCCTTGGGCCAGGTCTGCTGCATGAACTCCTCGAAATCCGGCGGCACCTCCAGCTCCACGGTGATCCGGGTGGCGCGGCCCTCGGCCACCAGCGTGTAGTTCTCGAAGGCCGGGGCCCAGCTGCGCACCGCGTCGCTCTCGGTGTCCTCGACCCCGTTCTCGATGAGGCCGAGGTGCTGGATGGACAGGAACTCGAAGGGCCGGTTCTCGGCGATGACGGAGGTGAGGCCCTTCCCGCCGGGGCTGAGGAAGCGGATCCGCTCCCCGGTGGCCCAGGAGCCTTCGTAGAAGGAGCCTTCGGCGAAGGCCGCCGTCCAGATCCGGTAGGTGGCCGGGCCCAGCAGGGCGTCCCACACCGCCTCCCGGGGCGCGTGGATGGTGAGGTCGAAGCGGAGCTGGCCCATGGCGGGATCCTCCAAGGCGGGCTGCGGGCTAGCGGTGCTGGTCCAGCAGGACCGGGTTGCCGTCGGGGTCGAGGGCCATGAGGAAGGCCGGCCCGGTGGTGGCTTCGTCGGCCTCCACCAGCAGCGCGACGCCCTCGGCCTTCAGCTGCCGCTGCAGCTCGCGCACGTCGGTGAAGGCGTCCAGGGGGCTCGCGTTGCTGTCCCAGCCCGGGTTGAAGGTCAGGGTGTTCTTCTCGAACATCCCCTGGAAGAGGCCGATCACGTGGTCGCCGTTCTTCAGGATGAGCCAGTTCTTCGATGCGTCGCCGCCGAAGGCCGTGAAGCCGAACTTCTCGTAGAAGGCCCGGGACGCCGCGAGGTCCTTGACGGCCAGGCTGATGGAAAAGGCGCCGAGCTGCATGGGCTCTCCCGGGGGGAGAAAGGCGGGGAAGGAGGGGGAACCGGCCTAGGGTAGCCGAGTCCCAGCCGAGTCCGGGCGCCGCGGCGCCTCAGGGCCGGGGATCCGCAGGCAGGCGCGGCGAAAAGGGGGCTTTCCACTCTCCCCAGCCAGTTGTCCTTCAGGGTGACGGTCCCGAACTGGGCGGTGATGTCCAGGAGGATGAGGGCGTTCAGGCTGGCGTCGGTCTCGAAGACGCTCTTCAGGCGTTCCAGGAAGGCGGCGTTGACCTGCTTGACGAGGTCGTAGCTGGGAGGTAGCGGCTCAGGATCCAGTCCGGCTCCAGGCCGTGGCACATGCGGACGTACTGGGCGGTGAGGTAGGTGGACACGGAGCGGATGAGGGTCTCCCGCTCGTTGGCGAAGGGCAGGTGGGTGAAGGCCATGGGCTTGAAGGCGTCCAGGATGGGGCAGCCGCTGGTGGCCATGATGAGCCCCATGATCGAGAGGTGATGCCCGTCTGGAGGTCCCCCTGGTGCTCGGTGCTGCGCTCCGCCACCATCGTGCGGACTGTCACCCGGTCGTAGGAATGGTCCTCGTGGAAGCGTGAGAGCACCGCGGCGAGGTTCCGCGCCACCGGGCAGTCCGCGTGCTCCGCCGCGTCGAGGGGGCAGGCAGCGCACTGGTGGTAGCCCAGCTTCGTCCAGGCCTCGCCGCCGGCGCCCAGGGGCTCCAGGGCGAAATCCGGATCCCGGAAGGCCAGGTCGAAGGCCTCGACGCGCCCGGAGCTGAAGCGGAACTCGTAGGTGATGCGCATCGCCCGTCCTTCCCCGATGGGGCCATGGTAGGCGCGGGCGGGGGAAGGGGGAAGCAAGACCCCTTCCTTCGCCCAGAGAGCTGGGAACTCAGGGGGGCCTCAGGCCCCTTCCAGCACCACCACCGCCAGCGCCACCCCGCCGTCGTGGGCCACCGTCGCGTGCAGCCGTGTGATGCCCCGGGCCTCGAGGAGGCGCTGCAGCGTCCCCTCCGCCCGCGCCCGGCCGTTCACGTAGCGCAGTTCCCGCCAGGACCAGCCGTCGAGACCCGTGCCCAGCGCCTTGCCGAAGGCCTCCCGCAGGGCCCAGCGCCCCGCGAGCCGCTCCGGCAGGCGCTCCCGGTTGCCGGCGAGGAGGTAGTCCGCCTCGTCGGGGTGGAGGATCTTCTTCGCGCATTTCTCCGCGCCGAAGCGTTCGATGAGGTGGACCCAGCGGGCGGCGGGGGTGAGGTCGGAGCCGAGGCCGAGAATCATCCGAAGGGCTCGAGGTCCATCGCGTACCACCGGTCGCAGCCGTGGTGCCCCGTCGCGCCCATGGGCGCGCAGAGCGTCTGGAAGCCGACCTTCTTGTACAGCTTCTGGGCGGCGTCCATGCCGGTGAGCGTCTCCAGGTAGCAGGTGCGGTAGCCCAGCTCCTGCGCCCGCTGCAGGCAGTGGCGCAGCAGCTTCTCGCCCATGCCGGAGCCCCGCGCCTCCGGCAGGAAGTACATCTTCTTCAGCTCGCAGACGCCTTCCGGCCCGCCCTCCAGCTTCGCGATCCCCCCGCCGCCGAGGACCCGCCCGTCCGCCGCCTCCACCACGAAGTAGGCGGCGCCCGGCACCGAATAGGCCGCGGCCATGGCCGAGACCTCCGGGTCGTGGATGGCGAAGCCCGGGCCGCCGGCGCCGAAGGCGGGCATGACCTCGCGGATGATGGCCGCCACCGCGGGATCGTCCCCGGGGCGGATGGGGCGGAAGGAGAGGTCGGGCATGACACCATTCAAGCGGCTTCGAGCCTCCGATGCACGATGCAAGGTGCGGCCCGGGCTACGGGCAGCCCGTCCGGGGCACCCTGGGTCACGGGAGGGCGTACACTTCCCCTTGAGGTGCGCCATGCGCGTGGTCGCGATCCTGCATGAAGCCGAGGAAGGTGGTTACTGGGCCGAGGTTCCGGCCCTGCCCGGTTGCTATTCCCAGGGGGAATCCCTCGAGGAGTTGAAGGCGAACCTGAAGGAATCCGTCGAACTCATGCTGGAGACTTCCACGGAGGACGTGAAGCTGAGCGGAGGAGGCCAGCTCCTGGAGCTGGCGATGTGAACCCGCCCTCCGGACCCGAGTTCTGCCGCTTTCTGGAGCGTCATGGCTGGCTCCCGCTGCGCCAGCGGGGGAGCCACCGGATCTATGGAAAGCCGGGAGAGCCCTTGAGGCTCGCGTCCCTGTCCATGGAAGCACG
>JBGASS010000175.1:0-5739 GCA_044229555.1 Holophagaceae bacterium | reverse complement strand
TGGTGGCGGCGTAGCCGCCCTCCTTCACTTCGAAGAAGCGCGCCAGGAAGCCGAGGACCTTGCGGGCGTCCGCCACCCAGTCCCCGTCGCCGGTCAGCCGGTGGGCCAGGGCCAGGTTCTCCAGGTAGCCCGCCTGCAGGACCGCGAGCCGCTCGAAGTGGACGTCGTGCCACGTCGGCCCGACGGAATACTGGTAGATCCCGCCCCACACGGGATCCGTGAGGGCACGCTGCTGGCTGAGGGTGAAGAGGCCGCGTAGCCGCCAAGCCGGCGCCTTTCCGGCGGCCCCTGCCAGGAAGGCGGCCTCCACGTTCTGGGCGATGGGGTATTTCTGCCCCGTGCCCCAGCCGCCCCGGGATTCGTCGTAGGTCTCCTCCAGCTGGGCCAAGGCCCGGTCCAGGGCCGGGCCGGAGGCCCCGCGTTCCGAGGCCGGGGCCGTGTCCCCACCCTCCTCCTTCCAGGGTTTCAAGGTTCCGGCCGCCTGGTCCGCCAGCAGTCCCTGGACCACCTTTTTGAATTCGGCCGCTTCGATGTAGCCGCGATGGCGGTAGAGCGCCACCCCCGCGGGGGAATAGATCGCGGTGCCGGGCCAGCCGATGTCCTCGTAGAGTTCCCGGGCGTCGGGATGCACGTCGATGTCGGCCTTCACCGCCACCACCCGGTCCCTCAGAAGCGCCGCCACCCCCGGATCCCCGTAGGTCTTCTCGTCCATCACGTGGCACCAGTGGCACCAGGTCGCTTCCGCGTCCACCAGCACCAGCTTCCCCTGGGCCCGGGCCAGCTCGAAGGCCGCGGGGGACCAGGGCGCCCAGGCGACGGAGGCCTTCGCGCCGGCCTGCCCCCGCAGCGCCTCGCCCATCAGCAGCATCATGACCACGGCCGTTCGGATCCTCATTTCCCGCCCTCCAAAGGCCTGGGATGCTTCCTGTCCAGGTTCCGTCACGGGCATTTCTTCCCCTTGCAGGTCTAGGGTGGAGCTTCACAAGGAACCCATGGACGCCTATCCCCTTTCGAAGGTCGTGCTGGCGGGAGGCAGCGGCCTCGTCGGCCGGCACCTGACCCAGGCCCTGCTCGCCGGCGGCTGCGGCGTGGTGGTGCTGAGCCGCGATCCGGCCCGGGCCGCCCTGCCGGCGGGGCCCCTGGTGGCCACGTGGGACGACCTGCCCCGCGCCTTGGAAGGGGCCGACGCGGTCATCAACCTGGCCGGCGAGGGCATGGCCGACAAGCGCTGGACCGGGAGCCGCAAGGCCGCCCTCCTGGCCAGCCGGGTGGGGAGCACCCGCCGCCTGGTGGAAGCCATGGCGGCCATGGCGGCGCCCCCGAGGACCCTCGTGAACGCCTCCGCCGTCGGCTTCTACGGCGGCCGGGACGGCGCGCCGGTGGATGAATCCGCGCAGGTCGGCAAGGGCTTCGTCGCGGAGGTTTGCAAGGCGTGGGAAGCGGAGGCGGACCGCGCGGCAGCCGCCGGCGTTCGGGTCGTGAAACTGCGCCTGGGGGTGGTGCTGGCGAAGGAGGGCGGCGCCCTGCCGAGGATGGCCCTGCCCGCGAAGCTCTTCCAGGGCGCGAAGCTGGGCCACGGCCAGCAGGGCTTCCCGTGGATCCACATCGACGACCTGGTCGCGGTCTTCCTGCGCGTCGCCAGCGATCCGGCCTTCGAGGGGGCCGTGAACGCCACCGCGCCCATGCCCCTCACCAATGAGAGCTTCACCCGGGCCCTCTGCAGGGCCCTCCACCGGCCCTACAACGGGCTGGTGCCCGGCTTCGCCACGGCCCTCGGCGCCCGGCTCCTCTTCGGGGAGATGGCCGAGGAGATGCTCCTGAAGGGCGTCTTCGTGTATCCCCGCAGGCTCCAGGCCTCGGGCGTCGCTTTCAGGTTCAAGGACGCCAACGCGGCCCTCGCGGACCTGCTCTGAGAACCCCGATCAGGCCACTTCGGCCCGGAGGAAGTGGGGCCCCGCCTCGGTGATGGTCACGTCCACCAGCTCGCCGAAAGGCAGGACGCGGCCCTCCCCCGCGGCGAGGTGGATGTTCTTCCACGAGGCGGTGCGGGCCAGCCAGTGGCCGCCCTCCACGGGGGCGGGGCTCTCGATGCGGGCCTTCAGGGTGCGCCCCACCTCCCGGCGGTTGGAGGCCAGAGTCAGCTCCTGCTGGCGCCGCTGGAGCTCGGCGAGCCGGGCGGACTTCACGACCGGCGGGATGTCGTCCTTGAGGCGCAGGGAGGCCGTCCCCGGCCGGGGGCTGTAGATGAAGCTGAACGAGGCGTCGAAGCGCACCGCGTCCAGGAGCCGGAGGGTGGCCTCGAAGTCCTCGTCGGTCTCCCCGGGGAAGCCCACGATGAAGTCCGTGCTCAGGGCCAGCTTGAAGCGGCCGTCCCCGAGGTAGCCCAGGCGCTCGAGGTACTGCTCGATGGTGTACTCCCGCAGCATCCGCCGCAGGACGGCGTTGGATCCGCTCTGCACGGGCAGGTGGAGGAAGGGGGCGATCTTGGGATTGCCCACCAGGACCCCGGCCAGCTCCCGGGTGAAGTTCATGGGATGGCTCGTGGTGAAGCGGATCCACTCCAGGCCGTCGACCCCGGAGACCCGCTCGAGGAGGTCGGCGAAGGTGCAGCCGCCGGCGTAGCTGTTCACGTTCTGCCCCAGCAGCTCCACTTCGCGGTAGCCGCCCGCCACGAGCCCCCGGACTTCCGCCACCACGTCCTCGAAGGGGCGCGAGCGCTCCCCGCCGCGGGTGGTGGGCACGATGCAGTAGGTGCAGGCGTGGTTGCAGCCCTCGATGATGGTGACCATCGCCTTGGCGGTGCCGCGGCGGCGGGTGACTTCCGGCGGGAAGAGGTGGTTGTCCGGATACTCCCCGGTGTCGATGGCTTTCCTCCGCCCGGCCCGGGCCTCCTCCACCAGCCGCGGCAGCTGCTGCAGGGCCATGGTGCCGAGGACGAAGTCGATGTGGGGGGCGCGGCGGAAGAGGGCGTCCTGCTCCTGCTGGGCCAGGCAGCCGGTGACGCCGATGAGGAGGGGGCGGCGCTCCTTCTCCTCCCGCAGCCGGCCCAGCTCGGAGTAGACCTTGTGGACCGCCTTCTCCCGGATGCTGCAGGTGTTGAGCAGCACCAGGTCGGCCTCCTCCGCCGAGTCCACGGCGACGAATCCGTCCCGCGCCAGCAGGCCCGACAGCTTCTCGCCGTCGTGGTCGTTCATCTGGCAACCCCACGTCTGGATATGAAACTTCATCCTTTTTCCCCCAACCCTCCATGCTATCGCCCGCGGGTTTTTCAGACGTGTGAAAATCCGTGAAGGCAGGGCCCTTCGGAGGATGGTCTCGAAATTATCCTAGGCTTTGTTCATCGAATTTCCTTCGAGGTCTGGCGCGAAGGGTTGAGTGCGCGTTAACTTAGGGGCGATTTCCCACTTCGAGAGGTATCGGCGGCATGCAAGCCCAGCACAAGCGCCTTGGCGAGCTGCTCGTGGAAGCGGGCCTGATCAACGCGATCCAGCTCCAGGAAGCCCTCCGCTACCAGCGGATGATGGGCGGCCGCATGGGCGGCGCCATGGTGGCCCTCGGCTACATCCCCGAGGAGGTCCTCATGGACTTCCTGGCCCACAAGACCGGCGTGCCCCGCATGGACGTGACCCACATGGACGTGGACGTGGAGGTCCTGAAGCGGGTGCCCCGCCGCCTGGCGGAACAGCTCACGGTGCTGCCGGTGGAATTCAAGGAACCGAAATCCCTCGTGCTGGCCATGGCGGACCCCCTGGACCTGAACGCCATCGACAGCGCGCGCTTCGCCTCCGGCATGTCCATCGAACCCGTGGTGGCCTCCCACAGCTCCCTCAAGAACGCGATCGCCGAGCAGTACCGCAAGCTGGAGCGCACCTCCCTCACGACGGTGGAGGTGGGCGGCGCGGCCCTTCCTCCCGACGGCGGCCTGCCGGTGAACTTCAACTTCCAGGAGATCCCCATCCAGAGGAAGGAGGAGCCGGCGGGGGCGAAGCCCTACGGAAGGGACCCCTTCTTCGACAAGCTGCCGGGAGCGGCGGCGCCCCCCGAGGCTCCCCCCATGGATCCCTTCGGCCTCTTCGGGGCGCCCAGCCTGCTGGCCGCGGACCCCGACCTGATCCCGGATCCTGGCGTGGTCGGACCGATGCGGGAGGACACCCTGCCCGCGGTGGTCCACGACCCCGCGAAGGCCACGCCCCCCAAGAAGAGGCTCTCCGCCTTCCGCACCCGCACCATCGTCTTCGGGCTCATAAGGCACTTGGAGCAGAAGGGCCTGATGAGCGAGGACGAGCTCTGCAACACCATCAACGACCTGCTCGATTCCGGGATCCTCAAGGACGACGGCCGCACCGGCAGCTTCCGGATCATGCCTGAGTAGGCGCCGAGTCGGCTGCGGGCTCCCGGTAACCGGTCAGGCCCGTCCCTTCTTCGCCTCATACTCCTTTTTCAGCGCCTCGAGCCTGGACAGCGTGCAGCCGCCGCTGCCGCAGTTGGCGCAGCCGCCGGTCTCGCAGCCCTTCCCGAAGAGCCCCGACAGGAAGCCCCGGCCGAAATAGGCCGTGGCGGCCAGGACCAGGGCCAGCACCCCCATCATCTGCACGGACAAGCGTCGCCCCCCCTCACATGAATCCCATCATACGGCCTGCCTGGACCGTGCCGAAGGCGAGCGCCCAGCCGAGGCCCAAACCATACGCCACGGTGAAGCCTGCCCACTTCCAGGAGCCGGACTCCCTCCGGATCATGGCGATGGTGCCGATGCAGGGCGTGTAGATCAGCGTGAACACCATGAAGGCGAGGGCCGTGAGGGGCGTCCATCCCGTGCGGTCCCGCAGGTTCACCTGCAGGGGGCTGAGGCTCCCGCCGTCCTCCGGCTCGTCGCTGGCCTGGTGGATCACCGCCATGGTGCTGACGACGATTTCCTTGGCGACGAAGCCCGCGGTCAGCGCGATGACGTCCTTCCAGGCCTCCGGTCGCGTGTGGTCGGGATCCATGATGGGGCTGAGCAGCGGTTCCACAGCTCGGCCCATGCGCGCGGCGAGGCTGCTGTTGACGATGCGGCTCTCGAAGGCCAGGTCCAGCTCCTTCACCTTCGCCTCCTCGGCGCCCTTGTCCAGCTTCTGGGCCAGCACGGACTGGACCTGGCGGTGGTGTTCGTAGGCCCAGTCCCGGTTGGCGATGCCGGGATAGCGGCTCAGGAACCAGACCAGGGTGGCGCCGGCGAAGATGGTCGTGCCGGCGCGGGTCAGGAAGACCGAGCCCTTCTCCCACATGTGGATCACCGTGGTCTTGAGCACCGGCAGGCGGTAGGGCGGCAGCTCCATGACGAAGGGCGCCGAGGGCCCGGAGAACAGGGTGCTGCGCAGCAGGCGGCCCATGGCCATGGCGAGGCCGAAGCCCAGGAAGTGCATGGCCACGATGACCATGCCCGCCTTCCAGGGCACGAAAAAGGTCCCCGCGACGACGATGTAGACCTGCAGGCGCGCGGAACAGCTCACGAGGGGCGTGACCAGCATGGTGATGAGACGGTCGGACGCGCTCTCGATGGTGCGGGTCGCCTGGATGGCCGGGACGTTGCAGCCCGAACCCATGATCAGGGGGATGAAGCTCTTCCCGTGGAGGCCCATCAGGTGCATCACGCGGTCCATGATGAAGGCCGCCCGGGCCATGTAGCCCGTGTCCTCCAGGAAGCTGATGCAGCCCATGAGGATCATGATCACCGGCAGGAAGACCACCACCGCGGAAACG
>JBGASS010000174.1:0-5738 GCA_044229555.1 Holophagaceae bacterium | reverse complement strand
GTGCTCGCGGAGGCGGAGGCGGAGCTGAAGGCCAACCCCGGCAGCGCCCTGGCCTGGGCCGCAAAATCCCAGGCCCACACGGCCCTCATGCAGTTCGGCGAAGCCCAGGCGGCGGCGGCGCAGGCCATGAGCCTCAAACCCGAGCTCCCGGATGCCCTGCTCGCCCGGGGCACCGCCATGGCGGCGATCGCCATCCAACAGCGCAATTTCGGCAGCCTGCGCAAGGCCGCCACGGCCGTGGAGGACTTCAAAAGGGCTGCGGAACTCGATCCCACCTTCGTGGCGGCCTTCACCAGCCTGGGCCTCGCCTACCAGCAGCTGCCCGGCATCCTGGGCGGTTCCACCCGCGAGGCCCTGCGCTGCTCCGACCGGCTAACCCGGGTCGCGCCGGCCCGCGGCCACCTGCTGAAGGGCATGGTGCTCGCGCTCGACGACCGGTGGGGGGAGGCGGAACCCTACCTGAAGAAGGCCATCGATCTGGCGCCTCGGGACCCCCAGGTGGTCTACGGATACCTCGACGCCCTTGGCCAGTCGGCCACCCGGGACCGCCTGGGGCGCGAGGCGTGGAGGAACCGCCTGGCCCAGGAGGCCCGGCGCCTCTGGCCCGGCGTCAAGACTTCCGCCCGCGGCGCGCAGGCCGTGGCTGACGCGCTCCTGGATGCAGGGGAGGCCGACGAGGCCTGGGACCTGGCCCTGGGCGCGCTGCCGGGATCGGAGGCTCCGAGCCTGGTGCGGCTGCAGCTCGGGAAGATCGCGGCCCGGTCCGGCCTGCACCTCGAACAGGGCCTGGAGCAGCTCAGCCGCGTGGTGGCCGAGCCCCTTGAAGGGGGCACCGGCGGCCACGCGAACGCCTACTGGCGGAGGGCCCAAGTGCTGAAAAGCCTGGGCCGCCTCCCGGAAGCCCGGAAGGACGCCCAGGCCGCCCTTTCCCGTGACCCGAACCATTCCGGCGCCAAGCGGCTGCTCTCCGAGTTGAGGAAATCCTGATGAAGTCCCTCCGGTCGTGGTTCGGCAAGGCACCCTGGATCCGGAAGGAGGCGAGTCCTCCCCCCCGCATGTCGCGCCTCCGGTGGCTGGCGGGGGTCTCTTTCGTCTGGTTCCTGACCTGGCTCCTGCTCGGCCTTCGGGTCGCCTTCCGCTTCAAGGATCGCCCTCACCCCTTCCTGCCCCAGGTGGAATTCGGTCCCATCGTCATCCAGGCGGCCCTGACCTGGGCCTTCAGCGCCCTTGCGGTGTACCTGGGGATCGGCCTCGTCCTATCGCTGGTCGCGAAACTGGCGACCTCCGACCGGCACGGGTCGGATCTCGCGAAACATCTATCCTTTCGGGATGGGCTCCGGGCGGGGGCCGGCACGCTCATCTTCTTCCACGGCGTGCTGTTCACCATGGTGCCGATGGCCCTGGTCAGCCTGCCCGGGATCAAGAAGCTCCCCATGGCGCTCGCCCTGCTCCTTTTCCTTGGTGTGGGAGGATTCCTGCTCTGGCGGATGATGCGCCGCGAAGCAGCCTCCTTTCCCGCTCTTCGCGCCCTCCTGCTGCTCGCCTTCCTGGCGGGGCTTCCCCAGATCCCCCACGACGTGGTCCGCAAGCGGATGCCCCTGCCTCCCCCGCTGCCGCCAGATGCGCCCCGGGTGCTGGTCATCGGCATCGACGGGGCGAGGAAGGACCTCGTGGAGCGGTACATGCCGTCCTGGAAGGCTCCCAACGATGTCAACAGCGTCTGCGCGACGCCTGCCACAAGGCGCTCCTGGAGCCTCCTGCTGGGCAAGGACCCCGACAAGCTCCGGAATTCGGTGATCATGCCCTTCCGCAGGGATTTCGGGCATCCGGAAGAATTCGAGCTGCTCAATTTGGCCCGCCAGAAAGGTCTGAGGACAGCCTGGGCCATCGACGACAGCCTCACCGCCGGCTTCGGCAACCAGCCCAACCTGTTCACGACCGTGCGCGAGTCGCCGGGGGGCTGGAAGTACTGGTTCACCCTGGGCATGGGCACCATCTTTCCGGTCTACTCCTGGGCCCAGAACTACGCCGCCCCCATCGAGAACACCAATCCCTGGGCGGACATCGACGCCTACTACCGTGATCTGGAGCGGCTGACGGAAACCCACCACTGGGTTTTCAGCCATACCTGCACACTGCACGAGCCCATCCGCATCACCCTCGGGGAGTTCCAGAAGCTGCGGCCCTGGATCTGGCTCCTCGACTCCGCCTGGTCCTACCGGCCCTACGAGGACACGGACCAGCCCGTCGAGGATCCTTCCCGCCTCGATCTGCGTTCCAGCGCCCTGTACCACTACTCCGCCCGGCTGCACCGGGTGGTCACCCGCCTCGACCCCATGCTGCGCCGGTGGGAAGCCCGGTTCCCCCACCTGAGCGGAATCGTGACGGCGGACCACGGCGAATTTCACCTGCCCCTGGAGAACGAGAAAGACGAAGTGCTCTCCCACCTCGAGGGCTTCCATGGCTTCACCCTCGAGCCCAACACCATGTGGGTGCCCATGCACCCCTTCGGCGAGACGCGCCATGAGTTCAAGCCTGGCCAGATGTTCACCTGGGTGGAACTCAGGGATGCGATGCAGCGGCAGGCCGTGCAGGGGGGCCCCCTGGTCCTGGCCGGCCGGGAAGAGCCCTTCCTGACCCAGATCCTCACCATCCGGGCCCGGCACCTGGAGAACGAGGAGGAGCGGAACCGCAAGGAGGATCTCGGCATCGATCCGAAGGAGCTGGTGGGGACCATCAACATCATGGCGGACGGGCTCTGGTTCGCCTCGGACCCACCGGAACATGAGCTCGAGTCCCGGAAGCTGTCCTCCTGCGTGACCCGCGGCCGTGAGCTGCTGATCTTCAACCCGGTAAGCGGGGGCAAGTACGAGCGCCTGCTTTTCGACCGCTACAAATTGGTCAGGAAGGACGTAGTTACGCCTGAGGTGAGGGCAGTTCAACCGCCATGGTGGACGCATCACGTCCCCAAGCCCCGTAGGATTCCCAACCCTCTCTGCTGTTTCCAGACTATGTCCAACTTTTTATTTGGACTTAATTTCAATCTACATTGGCACCACATTCGCTATATTTGGTGTCTACCACGCCCCAAGGAGGCCTCATGAAGAAGCAGTCAGGTTTCACCCTGATCGAGCTTTTGCTCGTTCTCGCGATCATCGGCATCATTGCCGCCATCGCCATCCCCGCCCTGCTGGGCCAGCGTGAGAAGGCCAAGATCCGCGCGACGGAAGCCCTGATGAACAACATCACGGGTGAAATCGCCCGCGCCGGCGACGACCGCCGCGCCATCGAGGGCTCCGCCTTCACCGGCTCCACGGTCATCCCGAAGGTGTTGGGCCTCAGCAACTACAAGTACCCGAAGGCCAAGAACCCCTACGGCGGCACCAGCGATCCCTACAACGAAGCGGCTACTGGTGGCATCGGCCGGGTAGGCCTGCAGTTCAGCGCCGCCTATCCCGATCCGGTCACCGGTTCCCCCCACCCCACGGTCATCGCCCGTGCCAAGTACAAGAAGGGTTCTGCGACCGTCTCGATTTCGAAGTTCATCGCGATCGACTAACTCCTACGGCTTCCTTAAAATCCTCCAGGGCGACCTGGAGGATTTTTTTCGAGGCTCGAACCAGCATCCGGATCTGCGAGTTTTGGGAGAACCCAGTTTCGGGGCCTGGACCACCATTCGCTCCTCCCCGGGCTGGCGCGCCGGATGTTCAGGTCCTCTCGAGAGCACCAAATCCTGTAGCACCACATCCAGTGTCTTGGTGACAGGGAAGACCGTTTTGACTATTACTCCGAGAGCCGTGTGTCCCAAATGAAAACCAGAACGCCCCTCGAGGGGGCGTTCTGACGTTGGGCTGAGCCACCAATTTCAGTGAGGCGGATAGAGCTGAGTTCCCTTCTCGTTCGTCCGATAGATTTCTTTGGTTCCTTCTGCGGCGGAGAGGATGTAGGTCAAACCCGTGGCTCCCACCGTGAGGGTGATGTTCATCTGGGTGGACCCGACGGGGTTGAAGTAGGGTGCGGGGTTGGCGGTAAAGCTGGTGAGAGTCGGCGCTGCGACGTTGTATTTCCACTCGGCTTTCGCTCCCGCGGGTCCATAGGTTCCGGTTTCAGCCTTGGTGGTTTCCATGGCCATCTGGATGACCTTCGCGTTGGAGATGGCGTCGCCGACGAGGCGGGCCTTCTTCTTCTGGCCGAAGAGGGCCGGGATGGCGATGGCGGAGATGATGCCGATGATGGCCAGCACCACGAGGATCTCGATGAGCGTGAAGCCGTGCGTCTTCCGGCGGCGCAGTCCCATATTCCTTCTCCTTGAAGCCGCGAGGGCTCAGCTCTTGTCGAATGCCTCGGCCAGACCGAAGATCGGCATGTACATGGCGATCACGATGAAGCCGATGATGCCGCCGAGGACGGCGATCATGATGGGTTCCATGAGGGAGGTGAGGGCCGCGACCGAATTGTCCACCTCGTCCTCATAAAAGTCGGCCACTTTGGCGAGCATGTTGTCCAGGGCGCCAGTAGCCTCGCCGACTGCCACCATGTGGATGACCATCGGTGGAAAGACCTTGGTTTCCGAAAGGGGCGCGGAGATGTTCCGCCCCTGCTCCACCGCCTCCCGGGCCTTGAGGATGGCGTTCTGGACCACGAGGTTGCCGGCGGTGCGGGCGGTGATCTCCATGCCTTCGAGGATGGGCACGCCGGACGCGGTGAGGGTGCCGAGGGTGCGGCAGAAGCGGGCGACCGCCACCTTGAGCAGGAGGTCGCCCAGCACGGGCACCTTCAGGAGGAGCGTGTCGATCTGGAGCTTCCCGGTCGGGGTCCGGTAGTACTGGCGGGTCCCGAAGATGATCACGCCCACGAAGAGGATGACCAGGTAGCTGTAGCGGATGAGGGCATTGGACATCCCGATGCAGATGCGGGTCGGGAAGGGCAGCGTGGAGCCGAGGCCTTCGTACATGGCCGCGAAGACGGGGATCACCTTGATCATGATCACCACCACCACGATGGTGGCGATGCCGATGACCGCGATGGGATAGGTCATGGCGCTCTTGACCTTGGCGTTCAGCTTCACCGCCTTCTCGATGTACTGGGAGAGGCGCTGAAGGATCACGTCCAGGATGCCGCCGGATTCCCCGGCCCCGACCATGTTGACGTAGAGGTCGTTGAAGGCCCGGGGATGCTTGGACAGGGCCGCCTGCAGCGTGGAGCCCTGCTCCACGTCCTGCCGGACCGCGTCGATGGTCTTGCTGAAGCCCTTGTCCTGCTGCTGGGAGCCCAGGATCTCGAGGCATTGGACGAGGGGCAGGCCGGCGTCGATCATCACGCTGAACTGGCGGGTGAAGATGGCGAGGTCCTTCTGCCTGACCTTGCCGAAGGACTTTCCCTGGCTGGCGGCCTGGGCCTTGACGCTGATGACCTGGATGCCGTTCCGCCGCAGGGTGATGGAGGCGGCTTCCTTGGAATCGGAAACCAGGATGCCCTCCTGGACCTCCCCCAACCGGTTCTTACCCTTCCATGCATATGCAGGCATAAAACCTCGCGTCAACCTATTGAGTGGATCTAGGGTTCAAGCATAGGCCTTGCCGCAACTTGATGGAAGTGCCTGGGAAACCTTCAGTACTTGATGTTCGGGTTGCGGCCGCCAAGAAGGGATCCGCCGTCCTTGCGGGGGGGTGGGGGCGGAGCGGTGCCCACGGTGCCGACGCCCCGGTTGACCAGCTCCCGGAGTTCGTCGTGGTTCG
>JBGASS010000173.1:0-5750 GCA_044229555.1 Holophagaceae bacterium | reverse complement strand
GCCCTCGACCGCCCGGCTTTCGCCAGTCGGCTCCTGGAGGCCGCGTTCCGGGGCGGGGACCGGGAGGCGCTGTGGGCGAAGCTCCAGGCGGAGCCGGACCTCTGCTTCCGGGAGGTGCGGCCGGGCACGGCGCCGGCGGGGTTGCGGCCGGCTCCCACCCTGCTGGGGGCCTGGACGCTGGGGCCCGAGGCAGAGTTCCCCCGGGCCTGGCTCGCCGCCGGCGACGGCATGGTGCAGGACCGCAGTTCCCAGGCCCTCATGCAGTTCCGCTGGGAGGGCGCGCCCCGCCGCATCCTGGACGCCTGCGCGGCGCCGGGGGGGAAGACGACGTCCCTGGCCCTGCGCTACCCGGAGGCCGAACTCTTCGCGGTGGAGAAATCCCCCAAGCGCGCCGAGCGCCTGGCGCAGACCCTGGCCCTGCGGGGCCTTGAGGCGCGGGTGGTGGTGGAGGACGCGGCGGCCTGGCTGCGCCAGGGCGGCAAGGCCTTCGACCTGATCCTGCTGGACGCGCCCTGTTCCGCCACCGGAACCCTGCGGAAGCACCCGGAACTGGCCTGGATCGGTGGAGCCATCGACCTGGGGCGGCTGGCGGCCCTGCAGCGGGACCTCCTGGAGGCCGCCCTGCCCCGCCTGGCCTCCGGCGGGCTGCTGGTCTACGCCGTCGCCCACCGCGCCCGGTTGTTCGAGACCCATCCCGGATTCAGGGAGGTGGAAGCGTGGCCGGCTGCCCTGGGGGGTGCCTTCTTCCGGCCGGATCTCGGCGCCTGGGAGGGCGAGGGCTTCCAGGCCTTCGCCCTCACCTGCTAGGTCCTGACCACCACCACCGGGGCCGGGAGAACGACCCGCACCCGGGCCGGCCGCACCCTCACCGCGCCCCCCGGCACGACCACCGCCGCCCGGCACCCGAAGGCCAGCGCCAGCAGCAGGAGGGCGGCGATGAAGAGCAGGGCGCGCATGGGGGACTCCGGTCCCTTCCTTGGATGCGGCACGGGAGTCGAGGTTGAAGGCCTTCCCGGCGATAAGATCAAGGTTCGCCCCGGAGCTCCCATGACCCGCCTCCCCTGGTTCGCCACCGCCCTGCCGGCCCTCCTCGCCGCCCAGACCCCTGCCCCGGTGGTGAAGGCCGACGTGCTCCGGGCCCACCTGGAATTCCTTTCCAGCGACCTCCTGGAAGGCCGGGGCACCGGCCAGCGGGGCGGGGACCTGACCGTCGCCTACCTGGAGGCCCAGTGCAAGGTCCTGGGCCTCAAGCCGGCCGGAGCCGGGTTCCGCCAGGCGGTGCGCATCGCCGGCATGAAGGCGAAGCCCGAGGCGTCCAGCCTGTTTTTCCAGACTCCCGCGGGCCCCCAGCCCCTGGCCTTCGGCGAGGACATGGTGATGGGCGCAGGCCTGCCCCGGACCCGCGTGCAGCTGGACGCTCCCCTGGTCTTCGCCGGCTACGGCATCACGGCGCCGGAGGAGACCTGGGACGACTTCAAAGGCGTGGACGTGAAGGGCAAGGTGCTGGTCCTCATGGTGAACGACCCCCAACCCACCGCCGAGGAGCCCCTCCGTTTCGGAGGCAAGTCCCTCACCTACTACGGCCGCTGGACCTACAAATTCGAGGAGGCCAAGCGCCGGGGCGCGGCGGGCGTCCTGCTCATCCACACGGACGCTTCCGCCTCCTACGGCTGGAGCGTCGTGAAGAACGGGTGGTCCCATGAACGCTTCATGCTGGCCTCCGGCGAGGGCCTGTCGCCGCTCCAGGGCTGGATCACCGAAGGGTCGGCCCGCAAACTCTTCGCCGCCTGCGGGGAGGATCTCGACAGGCTGCGCGCCGCCGCGGAGACCCGGGGCTTCCGGCCCGTCGAGTTGAAGGCCGCGGCCAGGGCGGATCTCCAAAGCGAGGTGCGGACCGTGGACCAGTACAACGTGGCGGGCCTGATCCCCGGCAGCGATCCGCGGCTCAAGGACGAGGTGGTGATCTTCAGCGCCCACTGGGACCACCTCGGCAAGGATGACGCCCTGATCGCCAAGGGCCAGGACGGCATCTTCAACGGCGCCGTGGACAACGGTTCCGGGACCGCGGCCCTGCTGGCCATGGCCGAGGCCGCCCGGATCGGCAGGCCGAAACGGAGCCTGATGTTCCTCTGGGTCTGCGCCGAGGAGCAGGGTCTGATCGGCAGCGCAGCCTACGCGGCGGCTCCCCTCGCGCCGCTGGCGAAGACCGCCGCGGACCTCAACCTGGACAGCCTGAATTTCGCAGGCGTCACGTCGGATGTCGGGCTGCCGGGCGCGGAGCGGACCGACCTGAAGGAGATGGGGGCCGCTGTCGCCCGGCGCATGGGCCTGGCCATTGCCGAAGCCAAGCCCGACCTGGGCGGCGGCTACTTCCGCAGCGACCACTTCAGCTTCGCCAAGGCCGGCGTCCCCGCCGTCTCCATCGGTGGGGGCTCCACTTTCGTGCGGGATCCGGAAGGTGCGAAGGCGCGCGCCGAGGCCTACCGGACGAACCGCTACCACCAGGTCGTCGACGAGTTCGATCCCGCCTGGGACATGGCCGCCATGGCCCAGCAGGCCCAGTTCACCCTGAACCTCGGCTTCCATGTCGCCAATGCTCCGGCCCTGCCGGCCTGGAAGCCCGGCGAAGCCTTCGGCCGGGCGCGGGAATTGAAGTCGGCCGCGGCGGGGGGCCCGGTCCCGGCGCCCCGATGAGGACCTGCCCCCGCTGCCAGTCGGACCGGATCGTCCCGCAGCAGGAGCGCTACGACGAGGAGGTGCGCAAGGCCGATCCGGACCTGGACCTGCTCGACCGCATCGCGCCCCCGACGCGGCGGGCCAGCATCCACGGCTTCATCCTTGCCGTGCTGGTGTGGATCACCGGCCTAACGCCTTTCTTCGCGCCGGAAGGCCGGCTGCTCCGCACCACCGTCCCGCTGGTGGTGCTGACCCTCGGCTGGATCCCGGTCTTCCTCCACGCCCGGAAGCGGGACCGGGAACTCCTGGCGGAGTACCGCGCCAAGGAGGTCTGCGAGGAGTGCGGCTGGGCGGCGTGAATCAGACCTTGCGTTTCAGGGTGATCACCACGAATTCGGGATCAGCGCCGATCCGGAGGGGCAGGGCCACCACGCCCAGGCCCCTGCTGACGTAGAGCACGTCCCGCCCCTGGCGGTACTGGCCGCCGGTGTAAGGACCGAGGAAGCGCGCGCTGTTCAGTCCCGGGATCAGGTTGATCTGGCCGCCATGGGTGTGGCCGCTGAGGGTGAGCCGCGCGCCGGCCAGCCTGGCCAGGTCCCAGTCGTCGGGCCGGTGGCTCAGGCACAGCTTCCAGGCGTGCTCGGGCACGCCGCGTGAGGCGGAGATGAAGGAGGGGCCTACGCCGAAGGGGACGCCCCGGAAGCGGCCGTTCGGCGCCTGGGGATCCTGCAGGCCCATGACGGCGAGCTGGGACCCGCCCCGTTCCAGGAGGGCATGGGCGTTCTCCAGGCAGCGCCAGCCGCTGGCCTCGAGGCCGGCCCAGATCGGCGCCGGATCGGTGAAGTAGTCGTGGTTCCCAAGGATCGCAAAGCGGCCCAGAGGCGCCGGCACCGTCCGGAAGGCCTCCAGGAAGGGTTCGGCCTCCTCCGGCTGGCTGTCCACCACGTCGCCGGTGAGCAGGATCAGATCCGGGCTTTCCTGAAGGGTGAGCCGGCGCCAGCGTTCGATGCTGCCGGGACCCACCAGGGGCCCGACGTGGAGGTCGGACAGCTGGACGAGCCGCAGGCCGTCGAGGCAGATCCTCGAATTCGAGCTGCAGCCGCGTGATGGCCGGATCGAAGTAGGCCCGGGAGGAGCCGTAGGCGACGCCGGCCGCCGCGGCGCCGAAACCGGCTCCGGCCACCTTGCGAAGGAAGGCCCTCCGGGCGGGGTCGTGGGCCTCCTCCTCGGCCTCCTCCTCCGATTCGAGCGGCGGGAGCCGATGCCGGGTCCGCCACCACCAGAGGCCTTCGGCCGCCGCCAGGATCGCCAGGTGCATGGCGGTGAAGGCCTGGAAATAGAAGCCCAGCCGGGCGAAAGGGCGCAGGGCGTGGCCGAACCCGTGGGTCGTGTTGCCCGTGAACCGGAGCGCGAAGAAGAGGATCAGCGGCACGTGCAGGGCCAGCAGCAGCCAGGGCAGCCAGGGCCGCAGGGCATCCACGCTGATGCGCCTCAGCACCCGCCAGTGGAGCAGCTGCACGGCGAGGATGAAGGCGAAGAGGGCGAAGAAGATCACGCGGCCCCGGCCGGAGATCGTCGGAGGGTCGGAAGGGTTGCGGGGCGGCGCATGAGGGTGGGAACCAGCTAGAGCATGCCCGCCCTGGGCCCCCGGCCGAAGGGTCAATTCGGGGCCCGGGCGGGAGGAAGCCCGGGGCCGCCGCTGTGATCCAGGGCACGGTTCCGGGCCCTCTCCAAGGCTTGGGGTTGACGGAATGAATTAGGCAATAGAGACTCAGTCTCAAAGGTTGAACCATGATCCGGATCCGCTCCATCGCTCCCCTGACCCTGGCCCTGCTGGGAGCGGGCGCAGTCTCCGGCGCGGAGGTGGACCGCACGGTGCTGGCCATGGGGACTTCGCTCCGGGTGAGGGTGGAGGGCGCCGACGCCGCCCGTCTCGCAGCGGCCACCGAATCCGCCCTCCAGGAGGTCGCCCGCATCGAGACCGCCTGCTCCACCTGGCGGGCCGATTCCGCCTGGTCGCGGCTCAATCGGGCCGAGGGCGCGGCGACGCCCCTGGATTCCGAGTGGCTCCGGCTGCTGGCCTCCATGAAGGCCTGGTCCCTCCGGACGGAAGGGGCCTTCGATCCCGCCCTGATGCCGCTCATGGAAGCCTGGGACATCCGCGGACGGGGCCGGCAGCCCGGACCGGCCGAATTGCGCGTGGTCATGAGGGCGACGGGCGCGGCCCATCTGCGACTGGACCAAGCCGCGGGCACCGCCCGGTTTGACCATCCCCACGCCGGGTTGGAGGAAGGCGGTTTCCTGAAGGGGTACGCGCTGGACCTTGCGGCGATGAAGTTGAAGGAGGCGGGTACGACGGCCGGCCTGCTCGATTTCGGCGGGCAGCTGCTGGCGCTGGGAACGGCTCAGGCCGCCCTCGCCGACCCCGATCACCGCCAGACCCCTCGCGTCGCGGTGCGCCTCGTCGATGCCTCACTTTCCACCAGCGGCACCTCTGAACGGGGCCGCCACATCCTCGATCCGCGTTCGGGACGCCCCTGCCCGGCCTGGGGCAGCGTTTCTGTGGTGTCAGCCAGCGCCCTGGAGGCCGACCTGCTCTCCACGGCCCTCTACGTCATGGGTCCCGTCCGAGGCCTCGCCTGGGCCGAGGCCCATGAATTGTCCGCCTGTTTCCTACTCAACGACGGCCGCGCCCGCATGACCCGCGAGTTCCGAGCCCTGCTCATTCCCAAGGAGTCCAAATGAAATGCATCCTCACCGCCCTGTCCCTCGCCCTGCTCGCCTCCCCTGGCTTCGGCCAGGAGAAGCCCGATACGGAGAAGCGCGTCGCCGACCTGGAGCGCAAGCTGGAGATCCTCAGCCGGGAGCTGGAGGCCCAGAAGACCGGCGGCCAGGCGCCCGCGGCCCAGGATTCGGGGAAGTACGGCCTCGCGCCGGCGGCCTCGAAGGTCTATGAATCCAAGGGCGGCTTCAGCATCGGCGGCTACGGCGAGCTGATCTACGAGAACTTCGAGAACCGCCTGCAGAACGGCGAACGCAGCCCCAAGAGCCCCAACGCCGACGCCCTGCGCCTC
>JBGASS010000172.1:0-5785 GCA_044229555.1 Holophagaceae bacterium | reverse complement strand
CCCTGAGCCCGCCCCGCCGCGGGGATCCGTGGACCCGCGGCGGGGACGGCCCGGGGCCGGGGCGGCGCCCGGGCCTGGGGCCGCCACCGCGAAGGCGGCCGGCTCGTGGGAGGGATGAAGCGGGTCATGGCTGGACTCCGGGAGCGGGGACGTAGGGGATGCCCTCGCCCAGTGGGCTGCCGCGGGTCCGGCGGCCTTCGCGGGCGGCCTTCACCCCGAGCCGTTCGCCGCCCGCGGCGCCGGGGCGGTCAGGGTCAGCTGGACCTTCCGTTCCCGGCCCTCCTGCACGATGAAGCTGGCCCTGAGGGGCAGGAAGCCTGCCTTGCTGGCCTGGACGGCGTAGCTGCCTGGCTGGAGCAGGACGAAGCGGAAGGCGCCGCCGCCGTCGGTGACCATCAGCCGGTCCCCGGGCAGGGCGGAGGAGAGGAGCCGCATGGCGGCGCCGGAAACGGGCCTGCCCGCCCCATCCGTGAGGTGTCCGGAGAGGGAGCCGGGGCGGGTGGCCTGCCCCCGCAGTCCTGGCACGGCGAGGAGCAGGCAGGGGACGATTGCGAGGCGTGGGGACAGACCCATGGCGGGCCTCCTTGGAGGGAAGGAGTGGTTGATACGGCGCGATGCGCGACAGGGACAGCATCCACCCGGACGCGGCGGCCTTCCGTAACGGGTCGGTAACAAGGCCTCCCGCCGCCTTCCCGGCCCCGCCCCCTCTGCGATCATGGGCCGTCGGAACTCCTTGAAGGACTCCCATGGACAAGCAGCGCATCCTCGTGGTCGAAGACGATCCCGCCATCCGCAAGGGGGTGGTGCACAGCCTGCGCTTCAACGGCTACGCGGTGCTGGAGGCCGCGGACGAGGCCGCGGGGCTGGCGGCCGCCGCGGAGCCCTTCGACCTGCTGCTCCTGGACCTGAACCTGCCGGGGGGCGACGGCCTGGAGATCCTCAAGGCCGTGCGCGCCCGCAGCGCCGCGGTGCCCGTCATCATCCTCACCGCCCGGGGCGACGAGGACGACCGGGTGAAGGGCCTCAGGCTCGGCGCCGACGACTACGTGGTGAAGCCCTTCGGCGCCCTGGAGCTGCTGGCGCGCATCGAGGCCGTGCTGCGGCGCTCGCCGTCCCGCCCCGACGAGGCGCGGCAGGTTCCCGTGCCCGGGGCCGTCCTCGACCTCGGGAAGCGGGAGCTGCGTTTCGAGGACGGGAGCCGCGCGGACCTCTCGGTGCGGGCGGCGGAACTGCGCGCGTTCCTGGCCAGGAACGCGGGCCGCGCCATCAGCCGGGACGAGATCCTGGCCCAGGTCTGGCGCCTCAACCCCGACGCGGTGGAGACCCGCACCGTGGACATGCACATCACGCGGCTGCGGGCCAAGCTCCGGGACGACGCGGCGGAACCCCGCATCATCCTCACCCTGCGCGGACGCGGCTACGCCTTCGCGGAGCCCGGGAAGGGCGCCTCCTCGTGAGAAGCCTCCTGCGCCCCTGGGCGCTCTTCACCCTGGCCCTGGCCCTGGGCCTGGGCGCCATGGGCTGGATCACCCGCACCGCCGTGCGGACCGAAAGGGCCGAACAGGAGGCGAGGCGCAGGGCGGCCCAGGCGGAAAAGGTGCGCCTGGCGGTCTGGCGCATGGACTCCACCATGGCCCTCTTCCTCGCGCCGGAGGCGGCGCGGCCCTGGTCGGATTTCGAGGCCTTCCATCCGGCGGAGCGGGCCTTCACCCGCCGGGGCCCCGCCGCGGGTGGGGAGGTCCTCATCCCCTCCCCCTTCCTCGTGACCGACGATTCCCTCGTGCTGCTGCGCTTCCAGATCGAGGGCCCGGGCCGCTTCACCTCGCCCCTGGTACCGGCCCCCGCCCACCAGGACCTGGCCCGGCGCATCGCGGGCATGGCCGAACGGCGCGCCCAGGCCGAACTCCGCCTGCAGGCGCTTCAGGGGCGGATGACCTGGGATTCGGCGCGGAAGGCCCTGGTGCGGCAGGGCGGCGCGCTCTTCACCGCCCGGCAGATGGAGGAGCTGCAGGACCGGGCGGAGAAACGGGGGCCGGGAGCGGAAGGGCGGGTGCGCATCGCCTCCCCCTTCCAGGTCTTCCAGCTCGCCTGGACGCCCTTCTGGGAGGGGGACAGCCTGTTCATGGTGCGGCAGGTCTGGGTGGGCGGCCGCGAGGCGCTCCAGGGCTGCTGGCTCGACTGGAGCGCCCTCAAGGAGGTGCTCATGAGCACGATCCGCGACTTCCTGCCCGCCGCGGACCTGCGGCCGGCGGCCGCCGGGGAGGCCCGCGACGCGGAAGGCCGCCTCAGCTCCCTGCCGGTGCGCCTCCTGCCGGGGGAACCCGAAGGGCGCGCGGCTCCCCTCTCCACCCCGTCCAAGGCGGCCCTCCTCGCGGGCTGGGCCTTCGCCCTGCTGGGGGCGGCCGCCGGGGCCCTGGTGCTCTACCGCGCCACCCTCCTCAGCGAGCGCCGGGGCGCCTTCGCCTCCGCCGTGGCCCACGAGCTGCGCACCCCCCTCACGACCTTCCGGCTCTACACGGAGCTGCTGGCCCACGGCATGGTGGCCGGCGAGGCCGAACGCGACGAACTCCACGGAACGCTGCTGGTGGAGGCGGACCGCCTGGACCATCTGGTGAAGAACGTGCTGGCCTACGCGCGGCTGGAATCCAGCCGGGGCGTCAACCTGTCGGACATCGGCGCGGGGGAGCTCCTGGACCGGGTGGGCCCGCGGCTGGCGGAGCGGGCGCGGCAGTCCGGCATGGCGCTGGAGCGCGTCGAGCCCCCGGAGCTGCGCGGCTGGACCCTCCACACGGACGCCCTCGTAGTGGAGCAGATCCTCTACAACCTGGTGGACAACGCCTGCAAGTACGCCGCCGGCGCCGCGGACCGGAGGATCCGCCTCGACGCCGCGGGGGAGGACGGCGGCCTGGTGCTCCGGGTGCGGGACCAGGGCCCCGGCATTCCCGCGAATGAACGGAAGCGCCTCTTCAAGCCCTTCCAGAAGCTGGGCCCCAAGGAGGCCCGCAGCGCGCCGGGGGTGGGCCTGGGCCTGGCCCTCTGCCGGCGCCTGGCCCGCATGCTGGGGGGGGAGCTGGACTACGAGCCCGGGGAAGGGGGCGCCTGCTTCGCCCTGAGGCTGCCTTCGCGGACCTAGGGACGGGAGGCCCCCTCAGGGCTTCGGGGCGGGGAGGAGCGCCGCGGGGATGGGGTGGTCGGCGTCCTCCGACATCCACAGGACGCTGGCGATCCACCAGCGCCGGCCATCGAAATACAGTTCGAGGCTGTTCACTCCGCGGGACCGCCGCGCGGCAGGGCCGAGGCCGTACTCGGTCTCGTAGGTGGAATCCACGTGGGCGATGGGGCCGTAGCGACGGGTGACGCGATGGATCTCGCGCTCCCTGAAGCCGCGGCGGATCAGGGGTTCGGTCTCCTCCACGAGCTTCCGGTGGTCCCAGGCCTCGGCCTCGGTCCGTCCGGTGGTGCTGGAGGTGCCCGTGGCGATGAAGCGGATCCACGGCACGTAGAGGGACCGGTCCCGGGCCCACTGGCGGGGCGCGTCCGGGGGGATGTTCACCACCTCGTAGAAGGCGCGCAGCAGGCCATCGATGGAGTCGACATCCCCGGGGCGCGGAGCGTCCTGGAGGGGGGGCGCAGGAGCCGCCGAGGGCGGGGCGTGGCAGCCGGCCAGGAAGAGCGCAAGCGCCGCGAGGGGGAGGGAGGGGTTTCGCATCCGGAAAGGGTCGGCGCCGGTCCGGGCCGCCGCTGTCATAAACTTGCGCCCATGGCCTGGGACCTGGAGCCGAGCATCCGACCGTTGATCCGCACGCCGCGGATGTTCGTCGGCGACTGGCGCTGCCCCGGGGAACGGCGGCCCTGGGCGCAGGAGACCAGCCCGGGCTTCGAGGTGGAGTTCCCGCGGGCGGGAATGCACCTGCGGTCCATCGCGGGGAGGCGGACGGTGGTGGATCCCCGCCGTTTCCTGGTGCACCAGCCGGGCGAAGCGTACCTGATGGCCTCGCCCAGCGGACGGCCCCAGCGGAGCACCATCCTGCGGCTGACGGAGGAAGGGCTCGCCGCCTTCGGGATCCGGCCCGGCTCCGGGTCCTTCCGGATTCCGCCCGCCACCGCCCTGCTGCATGCCGCCCTCCTGGCCGAGCCGGATCCCCTGGGCGCGGAGGAGCTGGCCTGCGCCCTCCTGGCGCGGGCCCTGCGCCAGGCGGCCGCTCCTCCCGAGGCCCGGGCTTCAGGAATCGCCGGATCACCCCGGGAGCGGCGGTTGGCCGCGGACCTCGAAGAGGCCATCGCTTCGCGGTTCACCGAACGGCTCACCCTCGACGAGCTCGCCCGGACCTGCGGCACCTCCCCCTTCCATGCCAGCCGGGTCTTCCGGGCCGTCACGGGGACCACGATCCACCGGCAGGTCACCGAGGCGCGGCTGCGGGCGGCGCTCCTCGCGCTGCGGAGGGACGCGGGCCGGCTGTCCACCCTCGCCCTGGACCTGGGCTTCTGCTCCCACAGCCACTTCACCCTCGCCTTCCGGAAGGAATACGGCTGCAGCCCCTCGGCCTGGCTCGCCCGCGCCGCACCTTCGCGCGCGGCGAGGTGACGCGCGGCACCTTGGCTTGGACCGGGCCCGGGAAGGTGGTCAAATACCCGGTCGGAGGCGCCCATGAAGGCCCTGTTGAAAGCCAAGCGCGAGGAAGGCATCTGGATGGACGACGTGCCGGTGCCGGAAGTCGGCGTCCACGACGTCATGATCCGCATCCAGAAGTCGGCCATCTGCGGCACCGACGTGCACATCTACAACTGGGACGAATGGAGCCAGAAGACCATCCCCGTGCCCATGGTGGTGGGGCACGAGTACTTCGGGGTCGTGGAACGGGTGGGCATCGAGGTCGACGCCTTCAAGCCCGGCGACCGGGTCAGCGGGGAAGGGCACCTCACCTGCGGCTTCTGCCGCAACTGCCGGGCCGGCAAGCGCCACCTCTGCCGCAACACCAAGGGCGTGGGCGTGAACCGCCCGGGCTCCTTCGCCGAGTTCCTGGTCATCGACGCGGAGAACGTCTACCACATCCCCGACAACATCCCCGACGAGATGGCGGCCATCTTCGATCCCTTCGGCAACGCCACCCACACGGCGCTGTCCTTCGACCTGGTGGGGGAGGACGTCCTCATCACCGGCGCCGGCCCCATCGGCATCATGGCCGTGGCCATCGCCCGGCACGTGGGGGCCCGCCACGTGGTCATCACCGACGTGAACGACTACCGCCTGGGCCTCGCCAAGCGCATGGGCGCCACCGCGGCGGTGAACGTGTCGAACACGGACCTGAAGCAGGTCATGCAGGACCTGGGCATGACCGAGGGCTTCGACGTGGGCCTGGAGATGAGCGGCAACGGCCGCGCCTTCCGCCAGATGCTGGACGTCATGAACCACGGCGGCCACATCGCCATGCTCGGCATCATGCCCGGCCAGGAAGCCATCGACTGGGGCCAGATCGTCTTCAAGGGCCTCGTGGTGAAGGGCGTCTACGGCCGCGAGATGTTCGAGACCTGGTACAAGATGGTGGCCATGCTCCAGAGCGGCCTGGACCTGAGCCCGATCATCACGCACCGCTTCGGGATCGACGAATTCCAGAAGGGGTTTGATGCCATGCGGAGCGGGCAGAGTGGAAAAGTGATCCTGGATTGGGCGAAGGCATAGGCCCGGGATCGTGGCTTCGAACCATCTCGCCCTCCTGCGCGGCATCAACGTCGGCGGCAAGCACAAGCTGCCGATGAAGGAGCTGGCGGCGATCTTCGAGGCCGC
>JBGASS010000171.1:0-5790 GCA_044229555.1 Holophagaceae bacterium | reverse complement strand
CCGGACTTCGTCGTGAGCGGCGGCCTGATGCGCGCCGAGGGGATCGGCACGGGCTGGAGGCTCGGCGTGGGGCTCTCCCTGCCCGTATGGGCCGGCACGAAGCAGCGCAAGGCCATCGTCCAATGGGAGGCCGAGCACCGCATGCACATGGGCGAGCGCCGGGTCGCCGCCTTGAACCTGGCCCGGGCCCAGGCGGAGCGCCGGGCCCAGGCGGAAGGTGCCCAGAAGGTGCTCCGCCTCTACCGGGAGGGCCTCCTCGCCCAGAGCCGCGCGGCCCTGGACGCGGCCCTGCTGCAGCTGGAATCCGGCCGTGCCGGCTACCTGGCGGTGCTGGACGCCATCCAGGGCCACATCGCCGACCGCAGCGCCATGCTGGAGGTCCAGGCGCAGCTGCACGCCGGGGCCATCGCCGCCGAGGAACTGAATCCCGGACCCACGCCGCCCATCGCGGGCCTGGGCCTCTCCGGCGCCGCCATGTCCGCCATGGGCGCCCGGTCCGGGGCCTCTGGCGCCGCCGCCATGCCGAAGAAGGAAGCCGAGGCCGCGGCCCCGTCCTCCTCCACCCCGATGAAGTCCATGTGAGGCCGCCCATGAATTCGAACCTGAAAGCCCTCCTGTTCGCCCTCCTCGGGCTCGGGGCCGGCATCGGCCTCATGTGGAGCCGGCGGCCGGCCGCTCCCGCGACCGCCGCGCAGGCTCCGCCGCCGAAGCCGGCGATGTTCCAGTGCCCCATGCACCCGCAGGTCATGCAGGACCATCCGGGGGACTGCCCCATCTGTGGCATGGCGCTGGTGCCCATGGAGGGAGGCGGGGAGGGCGGCGCCCTCGAGAGCCACGCCACGGTGGTCATCGATCCCGAGCGCCAGCAGCTCATCGGCCTGCGGACCGAGAAGGCCGCGGAAGGCGCCGTGGGCGGCGAGTTCCGCGCCACGGGCCGGGTGGCCGTGGACGAGACCCGGGTGCGCAAGGTCAATGTGAAGGTGGACGGCTTCGTGGAGCGCCTCTTCGTGGACTTCGTCGGCAAGCCCGTGGCTAAGGGCCAGCCGTTGTTCACGATCTACAGCCCGGAGCTGCTGTCCGCCCAGAACGAGTTCCTGCTGGCCCTGCGGACCCGCAAGTCCCTGGAAGGCTCCCCCGAACTGCAGCGCAGCGGCGAGGACCTGGTGACCTCCGCCCGGCGCCGCCTGGCCCTCTGGGACATCCCGGCCTCCGCCCTGGAAGCCCTGGAACGCACGGGCCAGCCCACGAAGACGCTGACCATCGCCTCGCCGGTCTCGGGCGTGGTGACCGCCAAGAACGTCATGGAGGGCTCCCGCCTCTCCGCGGCGGACATCCCCTTCGAGATCACGGACCTGAGCCGGGTCTGGGTGCTGGTGGACGTCTACGAGTCGGAGCTGGGCCGCGTCCGCGTCGGCACCCCCGCCGAGCTCACGGTCCAGGCCGCGCCAGGCCGGACCTTCCAGGGCCGGGTGGCCTTCCTGGACCCCGCCATGGACCCGAAGACCCGCACCGCCCGGGCCCGGCTGGAATTCCCGAACCCCGCCGGAGAGCTCAAGCCCGAGATGTTCGGCGAAGTGCTGCTCCGGAGCCCGGGCCGCAGGGGCCTGGTCATTCCCCTGGACGCGGTGCTGGACACCGGCACCACCAAGGTGGCCTTCGTGGCCCTGGGGAACGGGAAGTTCGAGCCCCGGGAGGTGCAGACCGGGGCCACCCTGGGCGAGAAGGTCGAGATCACCTCCGGCCTGCGGACCGGCGACGAAGTGGTCGTCCGGGCCAGCTTCCTGGTGGATTCGGAATCCCGCCTGAAGGCCGCCCTGGCCCAGCTGAGCCAGCAGGGCGGGGCGAACTCCAAAGTCGCCCCCCGCGGCCACGCGCACTGAGGGGGACGGCATGAGCGGCAACGTGGCCTACGACCCCCAGAATCCCACCTTCCTGCAGCGCATCATCCGCTTCTCCGCGGAGAACCGCTGGCTGGTGATGGCCTCCTCCGTGGTGCTGATCCTCGCCTCGTTCTGGACCATGCGCGCCATCCCCATGGACGCCCTGCCGGACCTCAGCGACACCCAGGTGATCATCTACAGCAAGTGGGACCGCAGCCCCGACATCGTGGAGGACCAGGTCACCTATCCCATCGTCACCAGCCTCCTCGGGGCGCCGAAGGTGAAGGCGGTGCGCGGGCTCTCGGACTTCGGCTTCTCCTACGTCTACGTGATCTTCGAGGACGGCACGGACATCTATTGGGCCCGCAGCCGGGTGCTGGAGCAGCTCTCCAAGATCTCCGCCAGCCTGCCGCCCGGCGTACAGACCTCCCTGGGCCCCGACGCGACGGCCGTGGGCTGGGTCTACCAGTACGCCCTGGTGGACAGGACCGGGAAGCACAGCTCCGACGAGCTGCGCGCCCTGCAGGACTGGTTCCTGCGCTACGGGATCCAGAGCACGCCCGGCGTCGCCGAAGTGGCCACGGTGGGCGGCCAGGCGCGCCAGTTCCAGGTCCAGGTCAACCCCAACAAGCTGGCGGCCTACCGCATTTCCATCGAGGCGGTCATCGCCGCGGTGAAGGCCTCGAACTCGGAGGTGGGTGGGCGCCTCGTGGAATACAGCGGCCGGGAATACATGGTCCGGGGCCGGGGCTACGTGAAGACCACCCATGACCTGGAGCAGGCGGTGCTCAAGGCCGAGAACGGCACGCCGGTGCGCCTGGGCGAGGTGGCCACGGTCACCCTCGGCCCCGAGATACGCCGGGGCCTCACGGACCTGGACGGCCAGGGGGACGTGGTGGGCGGCATCGTGGTCATGCGCCAGGGGGAGAACGCCCTGAGGGTGATCGAGCAGGTGAAGGGAAGGATCGCCGAGCTGAAGAAGGGCCTGCCGGAAGGCGTGGAGGTGGTCACCACCTACGACCGCTCGGAGCTCATCCACAAGGCCATCGCGACCGTGGAGCACAAGCTCATCGAGGAGATGATCATCGTCTCCCTCATCATCCTGATCTTCCTGTGGCACGTGCCCTCGGCCCTGGTGCCCATCGTCACCATCCCGGTGAGCGTGGCCCTGGCCTTCATCCCCATGTACGGCATCGGGCAGAGCGCGAACCTCATGAGCCTGGCGGGCATCGCCATCTCCATCGGCGTGCTCGTGGACGGCGCCATCGTGGAGGTGGAGAACGCCTACAAGAAGATCGAGCAGTGGATCGCCGCGGGGAAGCCCGGCAGCTTCTACGATGTGCGCCTCCAGGCCCTCATGGAGGTAGGCCCGTCGGTCTTCTTTTCCCTGCTGGTGGTGGCCGTGAGCTTCATGCCCATCTTCACCCTCCTGGACCAGGAGGGCCGGCTCTTCCGGCCCCTGGCCTACTCCAAGAACCTGGCCATGGCCATCGCCGCCATCCTCGCCCTCACCCTCGACCCGGCGCTGCGCATGCTGTTCGCGCGGGTGGAGCCCTTCGCCTTCAAGCCGAAGTGGCTGGCCTGGACCGCCACCCAGCTGGCCGTGGGCAAGTACTACGCGGAGGAGAGGCACCCCATCAGCGTCCTGCTCCACCGCCTCTACGAGCGGCCCTGCCGCTTCGTGGTGAAGCACGCGAAGGCCACCCTCGCCGTGGCGGTGCTGCTGGTGCTGGCGACGATCCCCGCCTATCTGAAGCTGGGCAGCGAGTTCATGCCGCCCCTGAACGAAGGGACGCTGCTCTACATGCCCTCGACGCTGCCGGGCCTGAGCCAGACGGAAGCCCAGCGCATCCTCCAGGTGCAGGACCGACTCATCCGCACCGTTCCGGAAGTCGAGCGCGTCTTCGGCAAGGCCGGCCGCGCCGATACCGCCACGGATCCCGCGCCCTTCTCCATGATGGAGACCGTCATCCTCCTCAAGCCCGAGGAACAGTGGCGGTCGAAGCCCCGCTGGTACTCCGCCTGGGCGCCGGACTTCCTGAAGGCGATGCTCCGCCCCTTCTGGCGGGACCGCCTCACCCAGGAGGAGATCGTCGCCGAGCTGGACCGGGTGGTGCGGCTGCCCGCCATCCCCAACGCCTGGACCATGCCCATCAAGGCCCGCCTGGACATGCTCAGCACCGGCATCCGCACCCCGGTGGGCCTCAAGATCAACGGCGCGGACCTGGAGACCATCCAGAAGGTGGCCGTGGACGCCGAGCGCGTGCTCCAGAAGGTCCCGGGCACCCGCAGCGCCTTCGCCGAGCGCACCGCCCAGGGCTACTTCCTGGACTTCGTCCTCAAGCGCGACCAGCTCGCCCGCCACGGCCTCAGCGTGGAGCAGGCCAACATGCTGGTGATGACCGCCATCGGCGGCGACAACCAGGGCACGGTCTTCGACGGCCGCGCCCGCTATCCCGTGAACGTGCGCTACGCCCGGGACTACCGGGAAAGCCTGGAAGCCCTGAACCGGGTGCTGATCCCGACCCCCAACGGCGCCGTGATCCCCATGGAGGCCATCGCGGACCTGAGGCGGACCATCGGCCCCGCCATGATCAGGGACGAGAACGGCCAGATGAACGGCTACGTCCTCGTGGATTTCGACACGTCGAAGACCGACGTGGGCACCTACGTCCAGCACGCCAAGGCCGCCATCGAGCGGGAGCTGAAACTGCCGGCGGGCACCAGCCTCACTTGGTCCGGCCAGTACGAGAACATGCTGCGGGTGAAGGAGCGCCTGAAGGTCATCCTGCCCATCACCCTGGTGCTCATCTTCGGCCTCCTCTACGCCAACACCAAGAGCGCCTTCAAGGCCTCCATCGTCATGCTGGCGGTGCCCTTCAGCGCCATCGGCGCCTTCTGGCTCCTCTGGCTGCTGAGCTACAACCTGAGCATCGCCGTGTGGGTGGGGCTCATCGCCCTCATGGGGCTGGACGCGGAGACCGGCGTCTTCATGCTGCTCTTCCTGGACCTCTCCCACGAAGAGGCCCGCCGCGAAGGCCGGCTGAAGACCACCGGCGACCTGGTGGAGGCCATCATCCACGGCGCGGTGAAGCGGGTGCGCCCCAAGGCCATGACGGTCTGCGCGGCCTTCATGGGCCTCCTCCCCATCATGTGGAGCACGGGCACCGGCGCCGACGTCATGAAGCGCATCGCCGCCCCCATGGTGGGCGGCCTCGCCACCAGCTTCATGCTGGAGCTGCTGGTCTATCCGGCCATCTACTACCTCTGGAAGAAGCGCGAGGTCGAGGACGGCCCGGCCTCGCCCGGACTCGTACCTGCCCAGGCGCCGGTGTCGGCCTGAAACCCCCGAGGCGCCCGCCTCCCCGTTCCAAGGACCCTCCCATGCTCGAGCTCCTGCTTCTCGCCACCCTGATGGCCTCCCCCGGAACCGCGCCCCCGACCAACGCGCTCTGTCCGGTCATGGGGCTGAAGGTGGACGCCAAGGGCCCCATCGCCACGGTCAAGGGCCGCGCCTACCGCATGTGCTGCGGGGGCTGCGACGCGAAGCTGAAGGCGGATCCCGCGAAATACCTGTCGCCGGATGGCACGCCGAGGAACGCCGCCAAGGCCGCTGGAGGCCGCTGATGCGGGGGCCTTCGCCGGCCGGGCCGCTTCGCCGATCCGCTCATGCGGTCTCCATCGTGACCGAGGCCGGGGAGGATCCGCGGTAGAACGGTCCAGCCTGAGCGCAGGATGGAGCCATGGAGCGCACCCTCTTCCTGGAGATCGTCACGCCCGAGAAGACCGTCTTCTGCGGCCACGTGAGCGAGGTCCGCTTCCCTACGGCCCATCGGGGGATCTACGGCATCCACCCCGGCCATACGCCGCTCTTGACGGTGCTGGGAAGCGGGCTGCTGCGCTTCAGCAT
>JBGASS010000170.1:0-5811 GCA_044229555.1 Holophagaceae bacterium | reverse complement strand
ACTTCACGTCCACGCTGTAGCGGGCGAAGCCGCCGCCCACGTGGTCGACCATGCCCCCTTCCCACATGGCGTCGAGGGTGCGCAGGACCATGCGCCGGTCCTCCGCGGAGCCCCGGCGCAGGAGCAGTTCGCAGGCCATCTGCTGGGGGAATTTCGGCGCCGGCGAGAAGCCCCCCCACCGGGGGTCGAAGGCCTGGCGAAGCTGGGCCAGGGCTGCGTCGAACACGCCAGGCAGCGGAAGCTCCCGCCCCCCGTTCACCCGCGCCTGGCGCTTCAACTCATCCGTGAGCTCCACCGCCTGGCCCAGGACGTCGCCGCGCTGCTCCTTCCAGAGCTGGGCGATGCGCTCCAGGAGGGGCCGGAAGCCCGGCATGCCCCGCCGAGCTTCCGGCGGGAAGTAGGTCCCGCCGTAGAAGGGCTGGAGGTCCGGCGTGAGCCACACGCTCATGGGCCAGCCGCCGTGGCCCGTGAGGGTCTGCACCGCGTCCATGTAGAGGTCGTCCAGATCCGGCCGCTCCTCCCGGTCCACCTTGATGGCGACGAAGTGGCCGTTCAGCAGCCGCGCCACCGCGTCGTTCTCGAAGGATTCCCGCTCCATCACGTGGCACCAGTGGCAGGCGCTGTAGCCGATGGAGAGGAAGATGGGTTTGTCCTCGGCCCTCGCTTTCGCCAGCGCCTCCTCGCCCCAGGGGTACCAGTCCACCGGGTTGTGGGCGTGCTGGAGGAGGTAGGGGCTGAGGGAGGCGGCGAGTCGGTTGGCCATGGGCCATTGTCGCAGGCGCTTCAGAGCCTCGCGGGCTGCCAGCTCTTGGTGTTGGGAGGCCGGCGGAAGGGGAAGGCCAGCATGGCGAGGAGGTCGGCGATCAGGGCCAGGTAGCGCAGGGGCGTGGCCAGCAGGCCCTGCAGCGCCGTCAGCAGGGCGTCCTCCCGGGCCGCGCAGAAGAGCACCAGGGTGGTCAGGAGGCATTCCGTCCCGATGGCATAGAGCAGCGTCCGCCCCATCCCGAGCCCCGCCAGGACCGCCAGGGCCACGGGCCAGGCGGCCTTCTCGAAGACGGAGAAGAGGACCGCCGAGCCGATGGGCCGGCCGAAGCGGTGGGTGTACTCCTGGCCCCAGCACTGCCGGTAGGGCTCGCGGATCTTCCGCTTCTCCATCACGCCGCTCTGGCGGACCTTGCGCTCGTGGAGGCGGCGCCTGGGCGCCTTGAAGGGGGAGAGCAGCAGCCCGTCCATGTCCCCGCAGCTCCGGAAGAAGCTGCCGGTCCAGCGGTAGCGCTGGGCCGGCAGCAGCGGCAGGGCGGGCTCCAGGGACCTCGCCCTCACGTCCTCCAGCTGCACGTTGCGGTAGCCCTCGTTGAGGAGGGCCATGCCGATGAAGATGTCCTCGGCCTTGGTGAGGTCGTCGCCGAAGATGGGCTCGTAGCGGTCGAAAAGGTCCTTGATGTAGCGCCGGCGGTAGGCCACGGCGCAGCCCGCCGGATTCAGCACCGAGCCGAACTGGCTCATCTGGCCGCGCTGGATGAAGCACTCCACGAAGGCGTGGAGGGCCGTGCGGTACACGTTGGAGATCCCCCGCAGGAGCCTCTGGAGCGGGGCCGGGGGCGCCCAGCCCTTCAGATCCGGGTGGGCGGCCCGGAAGCGCCGCAGGTCCTCCCATTCCATCCAGGCCTCCCGGTCCCGGAGCCGGACCGGGGCGATGCGGCCGGAGGCGGAGGCGATGCCCCGGGCCGTGTAGAGTTCCTCCACGCAGCGCGCGAGGTAGTCCGGCGATTCCAGGACCGTGTCCGCGTCCAGGACGAATTCCACGTCCCCGTCGAATTCCCGGGACTGCCGCTTCACCGTGGGCGTCTTGCCGATGGGCTTCACCCTCGGGATGGTGATGAGGTCGAGGCCGTTCTCGGCGCAGTAGGCGCGGGCGGCTTCCAGGGTGCGGTCCGTGCTCCCGTCGTCCACCAGGATGATGCGGTGGGGCTTCAGGGTCTGCCGGGCCAGGGCCGCCAGGCAGAAGGCGATGTTGGCCTCCTCGTCCAGGGCCGGGATCACCACGTCCACCCGGGCCGCCCGCCAGTCCTCCGGGGGCGTGGGCGAGGTGGGGTCCGGTCCATGGACCAGGCCGAAGAGGCTGAGGAGGGCGTTGGGACCGAAGATGAAGTTCGGGACGACCGCCATCGGGACTCCAGGACAGGTGCGGCGGGGGGCTGGATGGCCCCATCATCAGCTTCCCCGCCGGGGGTGCAAGGCCGATTCCGAAGGTTCTTCAAGCCCTCCCCGGCGGTACGATGGACGTTTGTGCCTTTCGCGCCCGACGGGACCCATGTTCGACGCCCTTTCCGAAAAGCTCACCCAGGCCATGAAATCCCTCCGGGGCCAGTCCCGGCTGACGGAGAAGAACATCGAGGAGGCCCTGCGGGAGGTCCGCATGGCCCTCCTGGAGGCGGACGTCCACGTCCAGGTGGCCCGCACCTTCCTCTCGCGCGTGAAGGACAAGGCCCTGGCCGGAGGCCTTGACGGAAAAGGCACCGACGTGATCCAGGGCCTGAACCCGGCCCAGGCCTTCATCGACATCGTCTACCAGGAGCTCACCGAGATCATGGGGGGCGCCGCCAAGGAGCAGCCCCTCGAGCTCGGCAAGCCCCCGGCGGTGGTGATGCTGGTGGGCCTCCAGGGCGCCGGCAAGACCACCACCAGCGCCAAGCTGGCCAAGTGGCTCAAGAAGCAGGGCCGCGCGCCCTTCCTGGTGCCCGCGGACGTCTACCGCCCCGCGGCCATCCAGCAGCTCCACGTGGTGGCCAAGGAGGCGGGCATCCCCAGCTTCCACCACGATTCGAAGGACCCCGTGGCCATCTGCCGCAATGCGGTGGCCGAGGCCAAGGCCAAGGGCTGGGACACGGTGATCCTCGACACCGCCGGCCGCCTCCACCTGGACGAGACGCTCATGGACGAGCTGCTCCACATCCGGGAAGCCGTCGGCCCCGCCGAGATCCTCTTCG
Source organism: Holophagaceae bacterium (assembly GCA_044229555.1). GTDB lineage: Bacteria > Acidobacteriota > Holophagae > Holophagales > Holophagaceae > JADJVL01. The sequence goes on along the minus strand of JBGASS010000170.1, from coordinate 2,821 downwards.
TGGCGGACGCCATGACGGGCCAGGACGCGGTCCGCTCCGCCACGGCCTTCCACGAGAAGCTCGGCCTCACCGGCGTCATCCTGTCCAAGACCGACGGCGACACCCGGGGCGGCGCGGCCTTCAGCATCAAGCAGGCCACGGGCCGCACCATCAAGTTCATCGGCGAGGGCGAGAAGCTCGACGACTTCCAGGTCTTCCACCCCGACCGCATGGCCCAGCGCATCCTCGGCATGGGCGACGTGCTGAGCCTCATCGAGCACGCCAAGGACAAGATCGACGAGAAGGAGGCCGAGAAGCTGGCCTCCCGCATGGCGAAGAACCAGTTCACCCTGGAGGACATGCGCGCCCAGTTCGCCCAGGTGGCCAAGCTCGGGAGCATGAACAAGATCCTCGGCATGATGCCGGGCATGGGCGCCATGAAGGAGCAGATCGCCTCCGTGGCCACGGACAAGCGCATGAAGCACCTGACGGCCATCCTGGATTCCATGACGCCCCGGGAGCGCGCCAACCACAACCTGCTGGACGCCAAGCGCAAGCGCCGCGTCGCCGCCGGCGCGGGCCGGCCCGTGCACGAGGTGAACCAGCTGCTCAAGCAGACCCTCGAGATGAAGCAGATGCTGAGCCAGATGCACGACCCCAAGTTCATGGCCCGCATGCAGCGCATGGCCGGCGGCATGAAGGGGATGGGCGGCCTGCCGGGAATGGGCGGCGGCGGGTTCAAGCTGCCGTTCTAGAGTCCGGGCCCCTGGACTCTGGAGCGCAATTTCCCGTTGGGAAATCAGCCCATCCGCGCTACACTAGCCCGCTCAGGAGTGCCCATGCTCACCATTCGCCTTGCCCGGAACGGCGCCAAGAAGCGGCCTTTCTACCACATCGTCGTCAGCGAGAACGACCGCATCCCCACGGGCCAGGCCCTCGAGGTGCTCGGCTTCGTGAACCCCATCGCCACCGCCGGCGAGAGCGTCCGCATCGACGCCGACAAGGCCAAGGCCTGGATCGCCAAGGGCGCCCAGCCTTCCAAGACCGTCCTCGACCTCTTCAAGAAGCACCAGGTTGTCTAGGGTCGTCTAGCCCCCTTCCGGCGATCGCCACGACACGAGCCGGACGCGAGTCCGGCTCGTGGCATTGATCCCCTCCCCCGCATGCCCGGAGCGACCCCTGGAGTGACCATGGACTTCGAAGGATTCCTCAAAGACGTGCTGAGCCCGATGGTGGACCATCCTGAAGCGCTGAAGATCGAGGTCAAGGGCGAAGGCCGCAAGCGCGCGATCTGGATCCACGCCGAGCAGGGCGACCGGGGCCGGATCATCGGCAAGAGCGGCCGCATGATCCAGAGCCTGCGCACCCTCTGCCGCGCCGCCGGCGACAAGGCGGGCCTGGCCATCGACCTGGAGCTCTTCGAGGAGGAGCGCGGCGAGGAACGGAGCTGATGCTGCTCCTGGGCCATCTCGCCAAGGTGCAGGGGCTCAAGGGCGAGTTCCTCCTCCACGCGGTGATGGACCAGCCGGAGAAGCTTGGGGAAGCCCAGGGCCTGGTGCTGGCCCCCGCCGCGGTGGCCCTCGACCACGCCGAGCCGGCCGCCCTGCCCAAGGAGGCCCGGTCCATCGTCCTGCGGTCCTTCCGCATGCACCAGGACCGCCCCTGCCTCGCCTTCGAAGGCATCCCGGATCGCACCGCCGCCGAAGCCTTCAAGGGCTGGGCCCTCTGGATGCCCGAGGAGCTGGGCGCCCTCGGGGAGGGCGAATCCTTCCGCCACCAATGGCCCGGCTGCGATGTCTACGTCGGCGGCCAGCTGCTGGGGGAAGTGCTGCGGCTGGATCCTTCCCCCATGGGCTACGACCTGGTGGTGGTGAAGGACCGGCGGCCCGGCCGCACCGGCTTCCGCACGATCCCCTACATCAAGGCCTGGTGGACCCTCGACCTGCCCGGCCGCCGCCTGGACCTCGACCCGCCGCCGGGGCTGCTGGAGATCTAAAGCCCGTCGCGCTCGCGGGCGGAGCCTTCCCGCCTCAGCGCTGGTTGAATTCCGGGTACTGGGTCTTGATGCAGTTCGGACAGATGCCGTGGGTGAAGTCGGCCTCGGAGTGCTGGGTGATGTAGGTCTCGAGGGGGGTCCAGGCCCCCTGGTCGTCCCGGATCATCTTGCAGGAGGCGCAGATGGGGAGCAGGCCCGAGAGCTGGTGGACATGGGTCAGGGCCGTGGAGAGCGCTTCGTTCCGGGCGCGCAGCTCCTCGGTCTGCGCCTGGACCCGGGCGGCCAGGGCGGCCCGGCTCTGGGCCAGGGAGGCCACCCGGATCCGGACGAGGCCATAGACCAGGCCGAGTCCTGCCAGCGCTTCGAGGGCGGTGAACCACCCGGTCTTCCACCAGGGCGGGCGGATGGCGAAATCCAGCCCGGCCACCGGACCGAACTCGCCCCTGCCCTGGGCGGCGCGCACTTCGAAACGGTAGTTCCGGCCGGGCAGCGCCGGATAGCGCAACGCGCGGGCCTCGACGTCCCGCCAGGCGCCCTCCAGGCCCGCCAGGCGCACCTGGAACCGGAGGTCCCGCTCGTTCTGGTAGGTCGGGGCCGCGACCCGGAATTCCACCGTGTTGTCCCGGTAGGGCAGCCCTTCCAGGGAGGGGAAGGGCGGATCGAGGATCCGGCCGCCGAACCGGGCCTGGATCACCTGGGCCCGGGGCGGGCCGAGGGGCGCGTCGGAGGGGCTGCTGTCGTAGCGCACCAGGCCTCCGGAGGTCCCCACCCAGACCCGGCCCTCTTCGAGGAAGAGGGCGTGGATGGAGCAGTCCTCGTCGATCATGCCTTCGTTGCGCCCGATGT
>JBGASS010000169.1:0-5840 GCA_044229555.1 Holophagaceae bacterium | reverse complement strand
GTCCGACAGCCGCCGCAGGGCCTCCACCCAGCCGGTGCCCGGGGCATCCAGCCGCACCTCGCCGTCGCCTTCCAGGAGGACGAAGCTGTAGCGGCCCACCCGCTCCCCCAGGTCGCTGGATTCCAGCAGGAGGCTGGCGCCCAGCGGGCGGAGGGAGAGGAAGGCCGAAAGGGGCGTGATCAGGTCGGCGGCGATGAAGCGGCGGAGCAGCAGCATGCAGGTCCAGAAACAAGGAGCCCGGCGCGAAGGCCGGGCTCGGAAGAAGGCGGAATGCGATCAGGTTCAGGCGTCGCGTCCTTCATCCGAGCCCCATCGCCAGGACCAGACCTGGAGGGTCTGGTGCGCGGAAGCGGGAAGGAAGGCCGTCATGGCTCCATGTCACCTTGGCCCGCCGCCCTTTGTCAACGCCAAGTTTCCGTCCTCCCGGGCGCACGGCCGCGCCCGTTGTGCTTTGATGGAAGGTTCCGGAAAACCCATGGACCCGACCCAGCCGCCAGAGCACCCCGACGAGCGCCCGGCCCCGCCGGAAAGCATCCACGCCTTCGCCGAGGAGGAAGCGGCCCTGCGTCCCCTGGCGCCGTGGGCCTTCCTGCGGAGCGCCCTCGGCGGCGGCCTCCGGGGCAGCGGCCTGCACCTCCTGGCCGCCTGGCTCTTCTTCGAGCTGGCCACCAGCACCGCCTGGGCCCTGCACGTGCGCGGTTTCACGCGGATGGGCGGGCTGTTCGGCGGCGGCTGGAGCGCCCTTCCCCAGCACTGGGGCGAGCTGATCAGCGCCAAGGACCTCTGGAACCTCATGGTGAACGGCGAGATGTCCCGGAGCCCCTTCGGGACCGCGGCCCCCGCCCTCGCCCTCATCGGCCTCGCGTGGATGCTCTGGGCCGCCTGGAAGCACCAGGCCGAGGAAGCGGGCCTGCCCGCGCGGCTGCGGGACTGGTTCCTGGGCCTCCTGGACGCCGGCCTCATCGGCCTCCTGCCCCTGGGCCTCGCCTGGTTCGCCTTCTCGCGGATCCTGTCCGCCGCCGCCTCCACGGGCATCGAGGGCCTGGGCTGGCTGTCCTTCATCGCCCAGCCCCTGCTCTTCCTCGCCTTCCTGTCGGCCTTCATGGGCCAGTGGTGGCTCTGCCGCCTGAACCGCGCCGCGGCGGCGCCGGAATCCGCCGGCGCCTTCCTCGCGGCGTACCCGATGCACCTGAAGGACAGCTTCGTCCGGCTCTGGTCCCACCCCCTGCAGTGGACCGCGCTCCACGCCGGCGGCGCGGCGCTGCGCACGGGCCTGGCCTTCGGCGCCCTCCTCCTGGGCTGGCGCTGGGGCGGCGGCAGCGCGGGCCGGGTCTGGGCCTTCCTGCTGGTGCAGCTCCTCGCCACGGCGCTCAACGCCTTCCTGATCGGCTGGATGCTGCGCCTCACCGCCCGCTACTGGCGGCGCCGCCGGGAGGTGAGCCTGGTGCTCGCCGCCCTGGAGGCCAGCCGGACGCCCTCCGTCCTCGCTCCGGACCCCCAGGAGGTTCCTTGAACCAGCCCTTCCTCGCCGCCGGCCTCCTCGCCGCGCTGCTGGCGGCCGCTCCCCTGCCCGCCCAGGCCGTCAAGCTGTCGAGCGCCGAGCCCCTTCCCGTCAACGCGAAGGTTCCCGACGATCCGGAGATCCTGAAGGTCATCGAGCCGGCCCAGAAGGAGATCGTGAAGACCTTCGACCAGCCCCTGGTGGAAGCCCCCAAGGGCCTCTTCAAGGGCCGGGGCACCGATGAGAACCTGCTGGGCTACTGGGTCGCCGACGAGATGCGCCGCCGGGCCACCCTGGCCTCCGGCACCGAGGTGGCCTTCGCCTTCACCAACCGGGGCGGCCTGCGGGCCAACCTGCGGGCGGGGATGCTGAAGGTGGGCGACATCTTCGAGCTGATGCCCTTCGAGAACGAGCTGGTGGTGGTGGAGCTCACCGGCGCCGAGGTCATCCAGGTGGTCCAGTCCGGCGTGCTGCGCCGAGGCGGCGAGCCCATCTCCGGCGTGCGGGTCTCCGTGAAAGGCCCGGCCGAGAAACCTGCGATCACCGTCACCTGGGCGGACGGCAGCCCCATCGATCCGAAGGCCACGGTGAAGGCCGCCTCCACGGACTACCTCCTGGGCGGCGGCGACGGCTACAAGAGCCTGCGGGAGGGCCGGCGCCCCTTCACCACTGGCCTGCTGCTCCGCCAGGTGCTGCTGGACGCCTGCACCGACCTCGCGAAGCAGAAGCTGGCCCTGCTGCCCCCCGCCCCCGGCCGCTACGTCTTCGAAAGCGGCGAGCTGCAGCAGGCCATCCTGGACAAGAAGTCCGCGCCCCCCGCCAAGGAGGGAGCGAAATGAGGAGCGCCCGATGACCCAGCCCCTGGACCGCCGCTCCCTCCTCGCCGCCCTGGGATCCGTCGGCGCGGCCACCTCCCTGGGCGCCGCCTGCAGCCGGCCGCTGACTGTGCCGACGGCCGGGACCGGGCCGGAAGCCGCCCTTGGCCGCATCACCCTCCTCCACACCAACGACACCCACAGCCGGGTGGAGCCCTTCGGCCCCGGCAACGGGAACCTCAGCGGCCGGGGCGGGATGGCCCGGCGTTCGACGATGGTGAAGGAGCTGCGCAAGGCCATCCCCAACGTGCTGCTGCTGGACGCCGGGGACACCTTCCAGGGCACGCCCTACTTCAATCTCTACAAGGGCCGCCTCGACTACAAGCTCATGAGCCTCCTGGGCTACGACGCGGGGACCCTGGGCAACCACGACTTCGACAACGGGGTGGATTCCCTCCTGGAGGCCATGCAGGAGGCGAAGTTCGATTTCGTGAACTGCAACTTCGACTGCAAGGACGCCCCCGCCCTCCAGAAGCGGCTGCGCCCCTACGTGATCAAGGAGTTCCCCGGGATCCGGGTGGGCATCACCGGCGTGGGCGTGGCCTTCAAGGGGCTCGTGGCGCCGTACAACCACAAGGGCGTTTCCTGGATTGATCCGGACAAGGCCCTGCGGCCCGTCGTGGCCCACCTCCGGGACAAGGAGAAGGTGGACCTCGTGGTGCTCCTCAGCCACCTGGGCTACGACGAGAAGGGCGCGGGCTTCGACGACCTCACCCTTCCGAAGCTGGTGCCCGGCATCGACGCCATCATCGGCGGCCACAGCCATACCTTCCTCGAGCAGCCCGTGAAGGTGGCGCAGGAGCGGGGCGAAACGCTCATCTTCCAGGTGGGCTTCGCCGGCGTGAACCTGGGCCGCATGGACTTCGTGACCTCGAAGGGCGAAGTCAAGGCCGCCGGCGGCTTCGCCGTGCCGGTCGTCCATCCGGCCTGAGACCGTGCACCGCAGCGACGAGCCCGACCACTACCTCGAGGGCCCGTTCCTCGTATTCACCGCGGCCCACCACCTGCGCCGCGGGGAGTGCTGCGGATCGCGGTGCCGCCACTGCCCCTTCGAACCCGTGGCCCTGAAGGGGAACCGTGCGGTGCAGGCGGCTTACTGCCGGGCGGCCGGGACCTGATCCGGACCCGCCGGCCGTCTTGATCCCCGTCACTCATCCCTCCCGCCCCGCGCCAGCGCTTGATCGGCGCCCTGGGCCATGGGACGCTGGAATGTTTTCTTGAAGGAGCCAGCCATGGCCGACGTCCAGCTCACGGTGCCCGCAGGCGGCGCCAAGATCCGCATCGAGAACGGGAAGCTCCTGGTTCCCGACAATCCGGTGATCCCCTTCATCGAGGGCGACGGCACGGGCCCCGACATCTGGCGAGCCTCGGTCCGCGTCTTCGACGCGGCGGTCGCCAAGACCTACGGCGGCACGCGGAAGATCCACTGGATGGAGGTCTTCGCCGGCGAGAAGGCCTTCACCCAGTTCAACACCTGGCTCCCCGACGAGACCGTGGAGGCCTGCCGGGAATACCTGGTGAGCATCAAGGGCCCGCTCACCACGCCCATCGGCGGCGGCATCCGCAGCCTCAACGTGGCCCTGCGCCAGATGCTGGACCTCTACACCTGCCTGCGCCCGGTGCGCTGGTTCAAGGGCGTGCCCAGCCCCGTCAAGCATCCCGAGAAGGTGGACATGGTGATCTTCCGGGAAAACACCGAGGACATCTACGCGGGCATCGAGTTCGAGGCTGGCTCGGAGGGCTGCAACAAGCTCCTGGCCTTCCTCCAGGCCGAGTTCCCGAAGGACTACAAGAAGATCCGCTTCCCGGGCAGCGCGGGCCTCGGGATCAAGGCCGTCTCCCGGGAGGGCACGGAGCGCCTGGTGCGCGCCGCCATCCAGTACGCCCTGGACAACAACCGCAAGTCGGTGACCCTCGTCCACAAGGGCAACATCATGAAGTACACCGAGGGCGGCTTCATGCGCTGGGGCTATGACCTCGCGAAGAAGGAATTCGGCGCGGTGGAGATCGACGGCGGGCCGTGGTGCAAGCTGCCCGGAGGAATCGTCATCAAGGACGCCATCGCCGACATCACGCTCCAGCAGGTGCTCACGCGCCCCGACGAGTTCGACGTCATCGCCACCCTGAACCTGAACGGCGACTACCTGAGCGACGCCCTGGCGGCCCAGGTGGGCGGCATCGGCATCGCGCCCGGGGGCAACATCAACTACGTCACGGGCCACGCGGTCTTCGAGGCCACCCACGGCACGGCCCCCAAGTACGCCAATCTGGACAAGGTGAACCCCGGCTCCGTCATCCTCAGCGGCGAGATGATGCTGCGCTACCTGGGCTGGACCGAGGCCGCCGACGCCCTCATCGCCGCCATGGACAAGGCCATCGCGAGCCGGGCGGTGACCTACGACTTCGCCCGGCTCATGGAAGGGGCGACGGAGGTGAAGTGCTCGGGCTTCGCCGACGTGATCATCGCGAACTTGTGATCCCGCCCTCTCCGACGCAAAGGGCCCGCGCCGCGGGCCCTTTGCTCTGATCGGGAGCGGCTCAGATCTTGAACCGCACCTTCTGCCCTTCGCCGCTGACCTCCACCGCCTGGCGGGAGCCCTTCACGGTGACGGTGTGGCTGCCGCGGCTGAGCTTGATGGCGGTGCTGCCGTCGCTCTCCACGCCGGTGGAGACGCCGTCCACCTGGACGGTGCCGACGCCGGGAAAGGTCTCGACGAGGATGCTGCCCACGCCGGGGGCGTTGACGGTGGCGGTCTGGCCGGGCTTCACCGTGATCGAGCGGGACTCGTGGAAGTAGAACTTGGGATTGCTCAGGTCCACCTTGTAGGTCCCCGGGGGCAGGGGCTCGCCCTTGGCGCCCAGCTCGCCCTTGTCCTTGCCGTCCACCTTCACCCGCACCGGGAAGGCGCCGGCCACCTTCAGGAGGCCCATGGCGTTCGGGTCCACCGCGGAAGCGGTGGTGGCGTCCACCAGCTTGAAGACTTCGCCGCCGGGCCCCTCGCCGGCCTTGAAGTCCCGGGTGAAGGCGAGGCCCTCGCCCTTGGTGAGGGTCAGCTTGTACTCGCGACCGTGCTTCCAGTCGGGAATGGTGAGGGGCGTGGTGCCCAGGGCCTTGCCGTCGAGGACCACCGTGGCGCCGGCGGGATCCGAGGCGATGGTCTCGGGACCGACGAGCTCCTTGAGCTCGATGGATTTCGGCAGGTCGGCGGGGCCCTGGATGGTCTTCTCGAAGGCCTGGTAGCCCTTGGCCTCCACCTTCACCTTGGCGCCGGCCTTGAAGGCGATGGGCACGGTGTCCGCCGCCCCCACCTTCTCGCCATCGATGTAGATGTCGGCCTTGGGCGGCCGGGTGGCGAGCAGCACCTTGTCCCCCCCGCCCTTCATGAAGAGGAACCAGCCGCCCGCCGCGAGGGCCAGCAGCGTCCCGCCCGCCGCCGCGATGAGCCCGCCCTTCCCGCCGCCGG
>JBGASS010000168.1:0-5855 GCA_044229555.1 Holophagaceae bacterium | reverse complement strand
CGGTCCTCGTGGGCCTGGTGGCGGGCTTCGCGCGCACCGCCGGCGGGCGGTCGGCCCTCCAGGCCCTGCACCCCTGGGACGGCCGCACCGGCCTGCGGCGCCTCCGCCAGCTGGAGCTCGAGGAACTGGCCGCCAGGCAGCCCGCCCTGCTTTCGGTCCAGGCCATGGACGAGGCCCTGGACGAGCTGCTGGATCCCACGGGCTGGCTGCTGCCGGAGCACTGGCGCCAGCTCCGGGATGGCCTGAAGGCCCTCGGGCCCCTGCTGCGCGCCCTTGCCGTCCTCGACTGGCCGAAAGGCCGGCCCGCGCCGGAGGGCACCCACCTGGGCATCGACCGCCTTCAGGCCACCGCCGCCATCCTGCCGGAGCCGGAGCCCGTGGCGGCGCGGCTCTCGAAGACCTTCAACGCGGAAGGCGAGCTGGATCCCGCCCGGGTGCCGGGCCTGTCAGAGCTCTTTCACGCCCAGCAGCGGGCCTTCCAGGCCGTGCAGGCCAAGCTCCAGCGGATCATCCGCGGCGCCGGCGAGGCCCTCCAGGAAGGCGCCGTGGTGGAGCGCAACGGGCGCTACTGCCTGCCGGTGCGCTCGGAGCGCCGGGGCCAGGTGCCGGGCCTGGTGCTGGACCGCAGCGGCAGCGGCGCCACGGTCTTCCTCGAGCCCTTCGACGCCGTGCCCCTCAACAACGACTACGTGGAGGCGGCCTCCGAATTCGCGTTGGCGGTGCAGGCCTACCTGCGCCAGCTGCTGGACGAGCTGCGGGCCCGCCGGCCGGACTTCGTGGCCTGGCGCGCCTTCCTGGCGGACGTGGACGAGGCCGCGGCCCTGCTGCGCTGGGCCCGCCTCTGCGAAGGCCTGCTCCCGGAGCTGGGGGCCGCCGCCCTGGAGCTGAAGGAGGGCCGCCATCCCCTGCTGCTCCCGGCGGTGCGCCACGTTCTGGCGATGGAGGCCCTGGACCACGACGTGATCCCCCTGAACCTGCACCTGGACGGCGCGCGGCCGAGCCTGGTGGTCTCGGGGTCGAACACCGGCGGCAAGACCGTGGCCCTCAAGACCGTGGGCCTGCTCATGGCCCTGGGCCACGCGGGCCTCGCCATCCCGGCGGCGGCGGGCACGCGGCTGCCGGGGCTCAGCACCCTCCACGCCGACATCGGCGACCACCAGACCCTGCTGGGCTCGCTCTCCACCTTCAGCAGCCACATCGTGCACCTGAAGCAGATCCTCCAGGAGTCCCGCAGCGGCGGCTTCGTCCTGCTGGACGAGCTGGGCACGGGCACGGATCCCAAGGAGGGCGCGGCCCTCGGGATCGCCCTGCTGAAGGCCTTGTCCCGGCGGGGCTGCTGGGTGCTCTGCTCCACGCACCTGGGGGACATCAGCCAGTTCGCCCTGCGCCACCCGAAATTCCAGAACGCCTCCGTGCAGTTCGACGAGGAGAGGCTGGCGCCCACCTACCGGCTGCTCGTGGGCCTGCCTGGCCAGAGCCGGGCGCTGACCATCGCGGCGAAGCTGGGCCTGCCGGACTACGTGCTGGCGAGCGCGGAAAAGGCCCTGGGGCAGCGGGAGCAGGACTGGCGGGAATTCCTGCGCCAGCTGGAGGCGGACCGCCTGCGACTGCTGGAGGAGGCGGAGACGCTGAAGAAGCGCGAGGCCGCCGTGGAGAAGGACCGCCGGATCCTGTCCCAGCGGGAAGAAGCGCTGCGCAAGGAGGCGGAACGCCTGCACCAGGAGGGCAAGGAGAAGGTGCAGCGGGTCCTCGACTTCCTGGACCACGAGGGCAAGCGGCTGGTGAAGGAGCTGAAGGCCAAGCAGAAGGAGGAGGGCGTCCACGGCGACCGCCTCCTCACGGACACAAGGGAGAAGCTGAAGGTCATGGAGCGCATCGCCGCCGCGGAGCTGGCGGCCCAGGCGCCGCGGGCGAGGTCCTCCGAAGCTCCGCCGGAGCTGAAGGTGGGCGGCTTCGCCCGGCACCGGGGCTTCAACCTCGAAGGCAAGGTCACCGCCCTCAAGGGCGACCGCGTGACCCTCGAAACCCCGCAGGGCCGCCGCGTCGAAGCCCGGGTGGGCGAGCTGGAGGCCATCACCGGCAAGGAGGCGGGCCCCCGCAAGGGCTCGGTCCGGATGCGCGTCGAAGCCGCCGACATCGAATCCGAGCTGAACCTCATCGGCCGCGCCAGCGACGACGTGGACACGGAGGTCCACCGCTTCGTGGAGCGCGCCCTTGGCAGCGGCGCGCGGTTCATCCGCATCGTGCACGGCCACGGCACGGGCCGGCTGAAGATGGCCGTGCGCGAGGCGCTGAAGGGCCATCCCGCCATCGCCGGCATCGAGGACGCGCCCCAGAGCCAGGGCGGCGCGGGGGCGACGGTGATCACGCTGAGGTAGGGGGATCCGGTTGTCGGCGGGAATTGTGGCCTATGGTTCTCAAGGCCGCAGTTTGAAGGCTTCGATGAATTCCTCCATCGCCTTCGGCTTGGCCTTGCGCCATGCCTCGAAATCCTTACGGTAGGATTCGCGAAAATGGAGAAGGATGACGGCGCTCTGAAGATGACCGGCTTTCTTCATCGCCAGGAGTTGGCGCCAGGCCGGGTTCTTGGGGTCTTTCTTCTCCTCATGGATGGCCCGGTCGATGACTTCCACGGCGGAGGTCCAAGCATCCAGCTCCAGTTGGAAGGGTGTCTTCAGCTCGTCTCCCTTCAGGGCCTTCTTCGCATCCTTCGCAATCACCTGGCATCCTTCGCAATCACCTGCCCGAGCGCGAGGGAGAGAGTGTAGGCGTTCATGGCCGATTCGTCGGGACCTTCCCCTTCAGCGAATGACAGGACGATGTTCGTCTCATCCTTCTTCTTTCCGGGCGTGACCTTCGACTCCGTCACCTTGGGCCACTTGAACCGGGTCAAGACAGGCTTCACCTGGGCCTCCCGGCTGTTGTTCAGGCGGACCCAGGCTGCGAAGTCATCCGGCTCGGCGGCGATCGCACCCAGGGAGGCCCGTTCCATATCCGGGATCCTTCCCATCTTCCCGTAGCAGTCCGCCAAGAACCGCCAGGCCCTCGCGTAGGTTGGTTCCATCTCGGTCGCCTTGCGGAACAAGCGCTCCGCCTTCTCGTAATCATTCAGATCGTAATAGCAATCGGCGCCGTAGAGGCAGGCATCCGTGTAGGACGGATCCAGGGCCAGAGCCTTGGCGTAGACGTCAGCTGCCTCCGCGAACTTCCTGGTCTGGAACAGGGATTCTGCCTCATCGAACACCGCCTTCGCTTTGGCATCCGGCGTATGTCTCGATTCGGCCGATCCGCCCTTGAGACCCTTCAACACCTGGCTGGCCATGAAATCCCCGTCGTAACGCTCCAGGGCATCGAAGGCGCACTGCTCCGCGAGCCGGCGGTACTCCTCGACGTGCTCGGGCGTCGTGCTCCTGGATGCCGCCAGATAGACCTGGGCCAGGCCTGAATAGGGCCAGGAGGATTCCCGGTCAGCCCGCATTCCTTCGCGGAACTTCTCGGCCGCCTCGCTCAACTTGCGGGCATTCAGGAGCCTGATGCCCTCGTCCATGATCGGGGCCAACGCCCCCTTCCAAGGGGTCTGAGGCTGCTGGTGTGCGACCAGCATGAGGGGTAGCAAGGTAATGTGCAGGACCATGGGGATTCCTTCCTGGGTAATAGAAACTTAGCGCCCCAGGTGGGGATACGGGTCGAGTTCCTTCAGGCCTGTTACCGACGTGTTACGAAAGGCCCGGCGGTTCCGCGCCAACCTTGGTCCATGGCCCGCCGCATCCTCACCTCCACGCTCCTGCTTCCCGCCCTCCTTGGGGCCCAGGAGCCCGAAGTGCGCACCACCGCCCGTGACCGCACGGGCCTCGCGATCACGGTTTACGCCGATGGCCGCGCGCTGGTGCAGGACACGCGGCGGGTCACCTTGCCCGCCGGTCGATGCAGGCTGTCGTTCGCAGATGTATCAGACCAGATGAAACCTGCGTCGGCGTTGTTCAGGGTCGAGCGCGGACAGCCTGGGCTGAAGGTCCTGGAACGGAACTTCGAGTTCGACCTCATCACGCCTATTCGTCTGGTCGAGAAATCCCTCGGCCTGCCAGTCCGCGTCTCCTCGAACGCCGGAGGTCCAATGGATCCCGGAATTCTCAGGAGCATCCCTCATGCGGATCTGTGGAGCCCGCCCCGCACCCCGCTTGAGGCCCAGTTGAATCCGGTCATGCGGACTCCACTGCAACGGATCGCCAAGATCAATCCACTCCGCAGGAAGCTTGTAAAAGCTGAAACTGATGTGCTCGTCGAGACCCCATCTGGATTCCTTTCCATCCCCCTCGATAACGTTCAACCCACGACACTGCCAGAAGGGCTGAGGTCTCAACCGACGCTGGTTCAGCAGGTCGAGTCGAAAGCTATTGGCTCCCAGGAGGTCCAGCTCTCCTACCTCACCGAAGGAATCACGTGGCAGGCCACCTATAGGGCGTCTCTGGATCCGGAAGGCCGTCGCCTGGACCTGTCAGCCTTCCTGACAATGAGCAACAAGACGGTCTGTACTTTCCCGGACTCCCGACTCATGTTTCTGGCCGGTGACCTCAACCGTGCAACCGAGGATCCCGACAATTCGGACCCGGACAACACCGGCCTGATAAACCTGGATTGCACGACCGTCACCGTTTGCGCCTCCAGCCCCGTCGGGGAGGAGAAGGTATCGGAATTTCTCCTCTTCTCCCTGCCCCGGACAACCACCCTCGGGGCCGGGCAGGAAAAGCAGATCGCCCTTTTCCAGGTAAAGAACATTCCTGTCGAGCACCGCTGGTCGGCTGCGGTCCAGCTCTCATCGCTCGGCCCCGATGAAACCCCATTCGTCACGCCGACGATTTGGCTAGCCTCCATCGAGAATCGGAAGGGTGGCCCCCTGGGAAGGCCCCTGCCCAGGGGCCAGGTCTATGTAACTCAAGGGGATCTCGTTCGGACTGTGCCCGAGAGCCTCTGGGTTCGAAGCGGCGAACACAACCCTCCCTACGCGAACTGGGATGTCAGGAGACCGCATGGGAACTTTTCTTCAGGAACGCAGGTCAAACCTTCAAAGCGCTGTTTCGTTCTACCCTCTCGGCCCACGCTCCGCAGGCCGACGTGGAGGAAGAGGGCCTCGGACCTCGGCATGCATGGCGAGGGGAGGTGGATATCAAAGTGTCGAATGGCCGAAACGTACCCGTCGTATTGGAACTCGATCTCGTGGTTGGACCAGGCTGCACATTGTTCAAATCCTCCGTGCCATTCCGGAACGGATCTGAAAGCGCATTCAAGATCAACCCCAGGCTGGCCCCCCACGAAGCGCGTACCATCCACCTCACCATCCTCAAGCCCTGACCCACCTCCTGGAGTCCCCATGCGCCCCGCCCTCCTCGCCCTCCTCCCATCCCTCCTCATCGCCCAGGCCCCCGGCGAGACCGTCACCACCCTCCGGGACCAGAAGGCCCTGGCGGTGACCATCTACAACTCGAACCTGGCGCTGGTGAAGGACACGCGCGAGGTTCGGCTGCCCAAGGGCGAGTCGAAGCTGGCCTTCCAGGAGGTCTCGGCGCAGATCCGGCCCGAGACCGCCCTGCTGAAGAACTTCACGGAGCCCAAGGGCTTCTTCGTCATCGAGCAGAACTTCGACTTCGACCTGCTCTCGCCGCAGAAGCTGCTGGAGAAGTACGTGGGGGAGAAGGTCACGGTGATCACGCAGAAGCCCAATCCCGACGGGGCGGGCTCGAAGGAGGTGCGGGAGGAGGCGACGGTGCTTTCCACCAACGGCGGGACCGTGCTCCAGCTCGCGGACCGCATCGAGACCGGCTACTACGGCCGCATCGTCTTCCCCAAAGTCCCGGGGA
>JBGASS010000167.1:0-5859 GCA_044229555.1 Holophagaceae bacterium | reverse complement strand
GTGGTGGCCTCCGCCCCCGTGGTCTTCAACCACAACACGGAGACCGTGCCCAGCCTCTATGCCGCCGTGCGTCCCGCCGGCCGCTTCTCCCGCACCCTGTCGGTGCTGCGCCACGCCAAGGCCTTCGGAACCTCCCTCTTCGGCGACGCCTTCCGCACGAAGTCCGGGCTCATGCTGGGCCTGGGCGAAACCGAGCCCGAACTCCTGGCGGCCTTCGACGCCCTCGCCGGGGCCGGGGTGGACATCCTCACCCTCGGCCAATACCTGCGGCCCACCCGCCACCAGCTGCCGGTGCAGCGCTACCTGCCCCCGGAGGAGTTCGAGGCCCTGGGCCAGAAGGCCAAGGCGCTGGGCTTCCGGACCGTCTACGCCGGCCCCCTGGTGCGCAGCAGCTTCAACGCCTTCGAAGTGGCCGGGCTGGAGGGGATCGCCATCGCCTGAGCGGGTTCAGGCCACCGCCAGGGTCTCGATGGCCCGCATGAATTCGGCGGAGGGTTGCGTGAATTCGGCGCCGAACATGACGTAGCCGTCCCGGGCGCTCTGGTTCCGCAGCGCGCAGAACACCACGGCGCCGTCCTCCGGCGGGACCGGCAGGCCGGGGTCGTCCCAGGCGAAGCGGTGGAGGCGGTTCCCCGGCGCCAGCAGGTCGGCGTAGTGCTCCTCCACCCAGGCGCCGAAGCCGCCGGCGCCGAGGGAGACGATCTCCACCCCCTGCACCCATTCGCCGTGGACCTGGAAGCGCGAAAGCAGCGGCCTGGTGGGGCGCATGCGCCGGAAGCGCCGGACATCCTGCAGGTCGGTCATGGGGTTTCCCGGGATTTCGCGCCCAGCATACTGCAGCGCAGGGAATGGCCAAAGCAAGGATTCATCGGCCAAACTGGCGCTTCGAGACGGGAGACCCCATGCGTTGGATACTGCTGATCCCCGGATTCCTGGGCGTGGCCGCCGTGCTGCAGGGCGGGCTGAACCGCCAGATCGCCGCTCAGGT
This sequence comes from Holophagaceae bacterium, assembly GCA_044229555.1. Lineage (GTDB taxonomy): Bacteria > Acidobacteriota > Holophagae > Holophagales > Holophagaceae > JADJVL01. The sequence continues at coordinate 4,871 of JBGASS010000167.1, read as the reverse complement.
GGGCCTGCCCAGCGCCGTGCTCATCAATGCCTCGGTGCTGCTGCTGTTGTCCTCGGCCCTCTGGATCCTGGCCTGCCGGTCGCCGGCGACGCTGCCCGCCTTCATGCAGCTGGCGGGCCATCCCGCGCTCTTCCGGGCCTGGTGGCTGCTGCCCGGCCTCCTGGGCCTCGCCCTGGTGCTCGGGATCCCCTACGCGATCCCCCGCCTGGGGGCCTTCCCGGTCTTCCTGGGGATCCTCGTCGGGCAGATGATCACCAGCCTCGCCTGGGACGCCGTGCTGGAGGGGCGGCCCCTCACGGCGACCAAACTCTGCGGCGCCGCTCTGGCCCTGGTGGCCGCGGTCCTCGTCGGGCGGAAGTGATCAGGCCAGCGCGAGGAGCTGGGCCGCGATGCTGATGGCCACCTCCTGGGGCGCCTTCCGGGGGCCGAGGTCCAGCCCGAGGGGGCAATGCAGCCGCGCGAGGTCGGCTTCGGAGAGCCCGTCCCCGGCGAGCCCCGCCCGCATGCGGGCCGCCTTGGCCCGGGAACCGAGGAGCCCCACGAAGCCTGGGGCGACGGGCAGGACGGCGCGAAGGATGGCCCGGTCCAGGTCGCCGCTGTGGGTGGCCACCACGACCCGCGTCCGGGGGTTCCATCGCACCGACCTCAGGAAGGTGTCCCAGCCTTCGGGATGCCGGATGACGCCCGGGGGGATCCCCGGCTGGTGCAGCCACTCTGGCCGTGCGTCCACGAGGTGCACGGTGTGGCCGGTGCCCTCCAGCACCCGGCAGAGGGCGTGGCCCACGTGGCCCGCGCCGAAGAGCAGCAGGTGGGGCCCGGCGTTGAGCACCTCGATGAGCACTTCCGCGGAACCCCCGCAGCTTTCGGCGTCGCCGCAGAGGCCGTAGCCCGCGACCCGGCAGGCGCCTTCCTCCAGGGCCGCCTTGGCGTCCTCGATGGCGGCGTGCTCCAGCGGCCCGCCGCCGATGCTGCCCCAGGCCCAGCCGTCCTGGGTGACCAGCAGCTTGGCCCCGGCCTCCCGGGGCGTGCTGCCGTTCACCTTCAGCACCGTGAGCAGGGCCGCGGGCCGGCCCTCGGCGTTGAGCCGGGCGAGGGCCTCAACCCACGTGGGCAAGGAAGTCCTTCAGCATGGACAGGAACACGCGCTCCGAAACGAAGCGCCTGTATCTGGCGCTGGAGCGGACGTCGTCGATGGGGGCGAGGTCCTTCAGCAGGGCGGCCCGCACGGCGGCGAGGTCCACCTCCGCCGCCGTCCGTCCCGCGACCAGGGCTTCCGCCTCCAGGGCCCGCTTCGGCACCGGCGCCACGGCGCCGAAGGCGGCGCGGAACTCGGCCACGCGGCCATCCTCGATGCGCCCGTAGGCCGCGAGGCAGACCTTGGCGATGGCCTGGGCCTTCCGCGTGCCGACCTTGCGGTAGAAGTGGAAGGCGCCCACCGCCGGCCGCGCCACGCGGATGCGGGTGAGCAGCTCGCCGGGGGCGAGCAAGGTCTGCTTGTAGCCGAGATGGAAGCCGTCGTAGGGCACCCAGCGGGATCTCGAGGCCGACCGCAGCTCCACCTCGGCGCCATAGGCCAGGAGGCTGGGGGGCGTGTCGGCGGCGGGGCTGGCGTTGACGAGGTTGCCCCCGATCGTGCCCCGGTTCTGGATGGCGGCGGCGCCGGTGACCCAGGCGCTCGCCACCAGGTTCGGAAAGGCCGCGCGGATGCCGCCGTGCCAGCGGATCTCCGAATAGGTGGTGAGGGCGCCGAGGGTCAGGTGATCCTTCGTAACCTCGATGCCCCGCAGCTCGTTGAGGGGATCCAGGTTCAGGAAGTTGAGGTCCGGCAGCCGTCCGGCAGCGAAGGGGACCATGAGGTCCGTGCCGCCAGCGAGGGGTCGCCAGTCCGGGTTCGCGGCGAGGAAGGCCAGGGCTTCGCCCAGGGAGGACGGCGTATGGACGGCGCAGGCCGGAACGTCGCCTTTCATTTCGCCACCGCCTTGGCGCCATCCGTCGACGCCGACTTCGCAGCGGCCAGCACACTGTCGATGATCTTCACGTACCCGGTGCAGCGGCAGAGATTCCCGGCAAGGCCGTCCCGGACCTCCTCCTCAGTGGGATCCGGGCAGCGCTTCAGCAGGTCCACGGCCGCCATCACCATGCCCGGCGTGCAGATGCCGCACTGGGCCCCGCCGCAGCGCAGGAAGGCGTCCTGCACGGGGTGGAGCCGAGCCTCCGTGGCCACGCCCTCGATGGTCTCGAGCCTCGCGCCGTGGCACTGAACCGCCGGCACGAGGCAGCTGTTCACGAGCTTGCCATTGAGGAAGACCGAGCAGGCGCCGCACTCCCCTTCCCCGCAGCCCTCCTTGGTGCCGGTGAGCTCCAGGTCCTCGCGGATCACGTCCAGAAGCCGCGCCATGGGCCAGGCCCGCAGCGTGCGCTCCACGCCGTTCACCTGAAGGGTCAGGGCCATTTTTTCAGACATGGCCGGCCTCCAGGCAGCCCATCAACAGCTCCGGCGTCAGGGGGATCTCCGAGGGCGCGACGGTGCCCAGCGCATCCTGGATCGCGTTGAGGATCGCGGGCCCGGGGCCGTCCATGGGCAGCTCGCCGATGCCCTTGGCGCCGCTGGGGCCCATGGGGTTCGGATTCTCCTCGAAGAAGACCCGCAGGCGGGGCAGGTCGGCGCTGGTGGCCATGATGTAGTTGGTCATCTGCGCGTTGGCCATGCGGCCCTGGCGCCACTCCACCTTCTCCCACAGGGCGTAGCCGATGCCCTGGGCCACGCCCCCTTCGATCTGGCCTTCGGCGAGGGTGGGATTGATGACCCGACCCACTTCCTGGAGGGCCACGAAGTCCGTGACCGCCACCTCGCAGGTGCGGGTGTCCACGGCCACGTCGGCGGCGTAGCAGGCCCAGGCGTAGGTGCCATAGGCGTCCCCCTGGTAGGTCTCGTCGCTCCAGACGATGTGGGGCGGCGTACTGTACTGGCTGAAGGCCTTGAGGGTGCCAAACGCGGCGACATAGGCGGCCACCGCGGCCTGGAATTCGTCGGCGCGGTAGGGCTCCTGCAGGAGGCCCGCCTGGATGACGATCTGCTTCAGGCCCACGGCGGCGTCCTGCACCAGCTTGCCCACCACCATGCAGGTGCGGGACGCGACGGTGGGACCGCTGTTGGGCACCAGCTTCGTGTCCGGCTGCTGGATCTCCACCAGGTCCATGGGCACGCGGAGCACTTCCGCCACCACCTGGCTAAACATGGTGTTGGTGCCCTGGCCGATCTCCGTGGAGGCCGCGAGCACCCGCACCTTGCCGTCCGCGGTGCCCTCCACGCCGGCCACGCTGGCCAGGTAGGCCTCGCCGCCGCCGGTGAAGCCGCAGCCGTGCATGAAGACCGCGAAGCCGACCCCCTGCTTGATTGGGCCGCTTCCCGCATTTTCCGCGGCGTAGCGCGCCTTGCGGCCGTGGTAGTCGAGCTGCGCGAGGGCCCGGTCCATGAGGCCGGGCAGGTCCACGGCCTCCTTCACCACCTGGCCGGTGGCCATGACATCGCCGATCCTCAGGAGGTTCTTCCGGCGCAGCTCCACGGGGTCCATCCCCATGCGCGCCGCCGCCACGTCCAGGTGGCGCTCGATGGCGAAGAGGCTCTGGGGGGCGCCGAAGCCCCGGAAGGCGCCGTGGGGCGGGCAGTTGGTGGCCAGGGCCTTGGCTTCGATGGCCACCGCGGGCCAGGCGTAGGGCCCGCTCGCGTGGATGGCGCCCCGGCTCAGCACCACAGGGGAAAGGGTGACGTAGGCACCGCCGTCGAGGAGGAAGTCCATCTCCAGGCCGAGCATCCTCCCGTCGGCGTCAAAGGCGGTCTTCACCCGCGTCTTGGAGGGGTGGCGCTTGGTGGTGGCCACCATGTCCTCCTCCCGGTCGTAGAGGATCTTCACGGGCCGGCCGCCGGCCTTCAGGGAGAGCAGGGCCGCGTGGCCGCTGATCAGGCTGGGGTAGTCCTCCTTGCCGCCGAAGCCGCCGCCGGTCTCCATCTGGATGACGCGGATGCGGTCGTCGGGCTCGTTGAAGAGGTGCTTGAGGGCCTTGTGCACGTAGTAGGGGCACTGCAGGGAGCCCCAGACGGTGACGCCTTCCTCGGGCGTGACCCTGGCGATCACCGCGTGGGGCTCGATGTAGAGCTGCTCCTGGGCACCCGTGGCATAGGTGCCTTCCACCACGTGGGCGGCCCCAGCCCAGACATCCTCCACGTCGCCCTTCCGGATGCGGACGGTTTTGAAGACGTTGTCCTCGCCCCAGACGATGGTCCGGGCTGCGAGCGAGTCCTCGATGGTGAAGACCGCGGGCTCCGCCTCGATCTCCACGGTCACCGCGGCCCGGGCCTTCTCCAGCAGCACCCGGTCCTCGTGGGCCAGGAGCAGGATCGCCTCCTCCGGGTGGTTCACCCGGTCCTCGGCGAGGAAGGGCTGGTCCAGCACGATCATGGCCACCCGGTTCCCGCCGGGGATGTCCTTCGCCGACACGATGACGAAGTCCTCCCAGGGGATGCCTTCGCCGAAGCGGATGCCCTTGATGCGCCCCCGGGCCACCGGGCTGCGGACGGTGGCCCCGTGGAGGAGCCCGGGCATCGTGGCGTCGTCGGTATAGATCGCGGCGCCGGTGACCTTGGCCCGGCCCTCCTTGCGGATGCGGGAACGCCCCACTTCTGTCAGTCCTGCCACCTCGAGCTCCGGAAGTGGAAAACGCTAGCACTGGCGCGGGTTTCCCGCAACTACCGCCTCCGGACTCCAGGCGCCGCCGGCACTGGCTGAGCCCGGACTTGGGAAAGTGGATCTCCTGGCCACCGCCGGCGCGGGGGATCTTCAGCCTTGCGGAACCCCTCACCCGCCGGAGAC
>JBGASS010000166.1:0-5862 GCA_044229555.1 Holophagaceae bacterium | reverse complement strand
GCTGAGCCGGACGGCCAGGCGCTCCGCGAGGGGCAGGCCCCGGCTGCGGATGCCGAGGACGGCGACGGGTTCGTCGGGGCCCAGGCGGGCCGCGAGGTCCCCCGCCATCCTCGTGAGGGTGGCGTCCAGCTGGGCGGCATCGAGCTGGCAGGTGCCAGGGAGCATGCTTCCTCCGGAAGGGCGGCCTTTCCAGTGTAGCCTTCCTGACCATGGAAGGCCTGCTCGCCTATGCCGGGGCCAATGCCCTGGAGCTGTTCGGGTTCGCGACCGGCGCGGCCTGCGTCTGGCTCATCGCCCGGCAGAACATCTGGAACTGGCCCCTGGGCATCGCCAACAACCTCCTGTTCATGGTCCTCTTCACCCGCGCGGGCCTCTACGCGGACGTGGGGCTCCAGGTCTTCTATGTCGCCATCGGGGCCTACGGATGGTGGCACTGGCTCCACGGCGGCCTGGACCACGGAGCCCTGAAGGTGAGCCGGACCCCGCCCAGGGAGGCGGCTCTCGCCGCGGGGTTGACGCTGTGCGGGACGGCGCTGGTGGTGTTCCTGCTCAAGCGCTTCACCAACAGCACCGTGCCGGTCCTGGACGCCACCGTCACCGGCCTGAGCGTCGCCGCCCAGGTGCTCATGGCCCGCAAACGCCTGGAGAACTGGTGGATCTGGATCGTGGCGAACCTCATCTCCATCGGGCTGCTCATCTTCAAGCACCTGTACATCACGGCCGGCCTCTATGGAGTCTTTCTCGCCATCTGCCTCGCCGGGCTGGTTGAATGGACCCGGTCCTGGCGGAGGGAGCTGCGGTGAGTGTCGCGAAGGTTCGGATCATCGGCGCCGAGAGCACCGGCAAGACCACGCTGGCGAGGGATCTCGCCGCCCGCTTCCACACCGCCTGGGTGCCGGAGTTCGGCCGCGCGTACACGGAGGCCGGCAAGGGCGGCTTCTCCGAGGGCCTCTGGGTCAGCGAGGAGTTCATCATCATCGCCGCAAGACCACGCTGGCGAGGGATCTCGCCGCCCGCTTCCACACCGCCTGGGTGCCGGAGTTCGGCCGCGCGTACACGGAGGCCGGCAAGGGCGGCTTCTCCGAGGGCCTCTGGGTCAGCGAGGAGTTCATCATCATCGCCAACGCCCAGAACCGCATGGAGGAAGAGGCCGAGAAGAAGGAGGCCGTGAGGAAGGCCGGCCTGCTGGTCTGCGACACGGACGCGCTGGCCACGGCCGTGTGGCACGAACGCTACATGGGCTTCTGGAGCAAGGACGTGGCGAAGCTGGCGGAAGGCCGGTCCTACGCCCTCACCCTCCTGTCCAGCATGGACGTGCCCTTCGTGCAGGACGGCTTCCGGGACGGCGAGCGCCTGCGCCGCTGGATGACCGCGCGCTTCGAGGAGGTGCTGGAGAGCCGCAACATCCCCTTCCACTGGATCGAGGGCAGCCAGGCCCAGCGCCTGGAGCAGGCGGTGGCGCTGGTGGAGGCTCACATCCTGGGACGCGCCAGGTAGGCCTCCGCCCCCTTCATCACCGCCGTGGGGCCGTGGGCGGGCCGCTGCGCCCGGTCCTTCCTCAGCTTGAGGCCCCAGAGTCCCGCCAGCTCGGTGGCCTCCGGGTTGCCTGGCGCCAGGGCCAGGGCTTCGGCAAGGTCGGCCTTGGCCTGCTGCAGCCGTTCCTGGCGCTCGAAGAGCAGGGCGCGCTTCATGAAGCCCCAGAAGTTGCCGGGCTCCCGGCGGATGACCTCGTCGTACTCCGCCTCGGCCTCTCCGAGGCGGCCCGTGTCTTCCGCGGCCTCCCCGCAGAGGATGTTGGTGACGGCGCAGAAGCCCAGCCACTTCTTCTGGGCGGCGAATTCCGCCGGCGTGTAGCGGGCCGCTCCCTTCACGGCCTCGATCTCTCCGTAGAGGAAGCGGAGCGCCCTCTCCGTGTGGGCGTCCTGCCGGGCGAAGATCTCGGCGTCGCCGGATTCGCGGAAGAACTCCCGGGACACCCGGCCTTCGGCGCGGATCTGGTCGTACATGCGCGTGCCGGGATAGAGGGCGAGGGGGCTGAGCTGGGCGTCGTGGGGCTTCGTCTCCCGGAGGAGCCGCGCCGTCAGCTCCACGTCCTCCCAGGTCTCCCCTGGGATGCCGGTGATGAGGTAGATCCCGAGGTTCATGCCCACCCTGCGCACGAGGCTGAGGGCCTGGCGCACGTGCTTCATGCGGGTGCCCTTGTCCAGGAGCAGCAGCACCTTCTCGCTGCCGTGCTCCACGCCGAACTGCATGAACTCGCAGCCCGCCCGCTTCATGGCCACGAGGCGGTCCTCGTCCACCAGGTTCACCCGGGACTGGCAGTTCCAGAGGGGGTGCAGGCCGCTGCCCTGGATGAGCTCCATCAGCGTGAGGATGCGGCCGCGGTTCCCCGTGAAGGTGTCGTCCCGGAAGGAGTAGTAGGTGAGGCCGTGCTTCTCCCGCAGCAGCCGCATCTCCGTGAGCACCGCCTCGGGGCCGCGGAAGCGGATGGAGGTGCCCCAGAATTCCGGCGTGTTGCAGAAGTTGCAGGTGGCGGGGCAGCCCCGGCTGGTGGAGATGTAGGAGAGCTGGCCGATGTCGTCGAGGAAGTCCGCCTCGAAGTGCCGCACCGGCGCGCCCATGACGTCCAGGTCCTCCAGGACGGGCTGGGCGGCGGTCTCGATCAGGCCGGAGCCCTCTTCGGCCCGGAGGATCAGCCCCGGGGTCTTCCTCCAGAGGGTCGATCCCGGCGCGGCCTGCAGCCGTTCCGCGATGCCCAGGAGGATGGGCTCCCCCTCGCCCTTCACGATGGCGTCCAGGGCGGGACAATCCTCGAAGACCTCCGCGGCGAGGTGGGTGGGGTGGGGACCGCCCGCCAGGGTGACGCAGCCGGGGCGGGCCTCCTTCGCCAGGCGCAGCAGCTCGTAGCTGCGCTTGCGGTTGAAGGTGAACATGGAGACGCCGATGACGTCCGCCTGCTGCTTTCGAAGGTAGGCGAGGATCTCCGACTTCGTCTTGCCGCTCAGGTTGGCGATGCGGCAGTCGAAGCCCCTGGTCTTCAGCATGGCCTGCAGGAAGCCAAGGCCGATGGGCAGGAAGGTCATCCACTCGTCCCCGAAGCCCGACTTGGGGGCGCTGTAGAGCAGCAAGGTCTTGGGCGCCTTCGGCGTCATGGCAGCTGATCAGTATGGGGGCGGAATGCCTGAAAATACAGGGCATTTCGGGGATCGAAGGGACGCTAAGCTGATCCCACGCGGAGCGCTGCCATGTCCACGACCCTCGAACCCCAGGTGAACGAAGCCCTGGCCCTCTCCCTCGGGCTCTCGCCCGAGGAATGGCAGGTGGCCCTGCGCCTCCTGGACGGCCGCACGCCCACCTATCCCGAGCTGGGCATCTTCAGCGCCATGTGGAGCGAGCACTGCTCCTACAAGTCCTCGCGGATCCACCTGCGCAACCTGCCGACGGAGGGCCCCCGGGTCCTCCAGGGCCCCGGCGAAAACGCAGGCGTGGTGGACATCGGCGACGGCTGGGCGGTGGCCTTCAAGATGGAGAGCCACAACCATCCCTCCTTCATCGAGCCCTACCAGGGCGCGGCGACGGGGGTGGGCGGCATCCTCCGGGACGTCTTCACCATGGGCGCGCGGCCCCTGGCGAACCTCAACTCGCTCCGTTTCGGAGAACTGGAGGCGCCGCGCATGAAGGGCCTCGTGAAGGGCGTGGCCGCGGGCATCGCCGGCTACGGCAACTGCATGGGCATCGCCATGCTCGGCGGCGACTGCGCCTTCGACGCCTGCTACAACGGCAACATCCTCGTGAATGCCTTCAGCCTCGGCCTGCTGAAGAGCGACAAGATCTTCCGGGGCTATGCCTCCGGCGTGGGCAACAAGGTCATGTACATCGGCTCTAAGACCGGCCGGGACGGCATCCACGGCGCCTCCATGGCTTCGGCGGAATTCGGCGAGGGCAGCGAGGAGAAGCGCCCCACGGTGCAGGTGGGCGACCCCTTCACGGAGAAGCTGCTGCTGGAAGCCTGCATGGAGCTCTTCGCCACGGACTGGGTCATCGGCATCCAGGACATGGGGGCGGCCGGATTGACCTCCTCCAGCTTCGAGATGGCCAGCCGTGCCGAGACGGGCCTGCGCCTGGACCTGGACCAGGTGCCCATGCGCGAGGAGGGCATGACGCCCTTCGAACTCATGCTCAGCGAGAGCCAGGAGCGCATGCTGCTCGTCGCCAAGCCCGGGCACGAAGCCGACGTCATCCGCGTCCTCCACAAGTGGGGCCTGGACGCCGTGGTGGTGGGCGAAGTCACGGACTCGGGCCGTTTCATCGGCATGTGGCACGGGGAGAAGGTCATCGACCTGCCCATCCAGCCCCTGGCCGACGCCGCGCCCAAGTACGACCGGCCGCGGTCGCGCCCGACGTGGCTGGACGCCCTGAATGCCGAGGCCATGCCCGAGGACCTCAAGCCCGCCGAGGTGGAGCGCACCCTGCGCAGGCTCCTCGCCCAGCCCACGGTGGCCTCCAAGGGCTGGATCTTCGAGCAGTACGACGGCACCGTGCGCAGCAACACGCTGCTCATGCAGGGGCGCGGCGACGCCGGGATCATCCGCATCAAGGGCGAGGACGGCCATGACACGGGCAAGGCGGTGGCCATGAAGAGCGACTGCAACGGCCGCTACGCCCACCTGGACCCCTTCTGGGGCGCCGCCCACGCCGTGGCCGAGGCCTGCCGCAACGTCTCCTGCGTGGGGGCCGAGCCCATCGGCCTCACGGACTGCCTCAACTACGGCAATCCGGAAAAGCCCGAGAACATGTGGGCCTTCGAGCAGGGGACGCTCGGCATCCGCCAGGCCTGCCTCGCCCTGAACGTGCCGGTGGTCTCGGGAAACGTGAGCCTCTACAACGACACGGAGGGGGTGAGCATCTTCCCCACGCCGATGATCGGGGCGGTGGGGCTTCTCGAGGACGTGGCCCTGCCCGTGGACGTGGACGCCCCGGACGCCACGGCCCTTGCGAAGATCGGCAACCGCTTCTGCGGGTCGGGCTTCCGCGCGGCCTTTGACGGCATCTTCCTGCTGGGCGAGACCCGTGATGAGCTCGGCGGATCGGAATACCTCAAGCTGCGCACCGGCCGCGTCTTTGGCCCCTGCCCGGAGCTGCGCCTGGACGACGAGTTCCGCCTCCAGGCCTGCGTCCGCGAAGGCATCCGCCTGGGGCTGATCCGCAGCGCCCACGACACGGCGGAGGGCGGCCTGCTCACGGCGATCCTGGAATCCGCTTTCGGCGGCGGAATGGGCTGCCAGCTGATGCTATCGGGCAACGGCCTGCGCCTGGACAGCCTCCTCTTCGGGGAGAGCGCCAGCCGCGTCGTGGTAAGCGTCAGCCCCGACGGCGAGAGCGCCCTCAGGGCCCTTTGCGGGACCCACCGCGTGCCCTTCGCGAAGCTGGGCACCACCGGCGGCCGGCGCGTCACCGTGGCCGTGGACGGGCAGCCCCTGATGGACGCGGACGCGGCGGAACTGGCGGGGATCCACGAGGGTGCCCTGGAATCCGCCCTGGGTTAGCCGGTCCATCCACCATGAAGCGAGGCCGCCGCGCGGCCTCTCTTCATGACGGGAACGGGTTCAGCGGGAGGTGGTGCCGCCGCAGAGGTCGGTCTTGCAGGCGCCGAGGAGCGTGATCTTCCAGCAGATGGTGCTGCAGGCATAGAGGGTGGCCGCGCCGGCCACCTGGTGGGCCTCGCCCTGGTCCAGGGACTTGAGGGTTTCCTTGTTGAGGCTGAGCTTCTTTTCGGAAGGCATGGGATCTCCTGGGCGCCGGAACGGAGCCGGTGGGTGGGGAAGGGCGCCCGGGCTGCGGGCTGCCTTCGCGGTGGGGGGG
>JBGASS010000165.1:0-5897 GCA_044229555.1 Holophagaceae bacterium | reverse complement strand
GCAATCCCACGCGGGGGATGCTTGCAGGATCCGCGAAGGACGCGTCCGGGGCTAGAGCCCAAAGCCCCGAGCCCAGAGCCTCCTCAGGGCCGAAGGGTCCCCATCATGCGCGGGAAGGGGATCGTCTCCCGCACGTGGGGCAGCTTGCAGATCCACGCCACGGCGCGCTCCAGGCCCATGCCGAAGCCCGCGTGCTGCACGCCCCCGAAGCGGCGCACGTCCAGGTACCACTCGTAGTCCTTCTGGTCCAGGCCGTGGTGCCGGATCTGGTCGAGGAGGTACTGCATGTCGATGGCGCGCTCGCCGCCGCCGATGACCTCGCCGTAGCCTTCCGGGGCCAGCAGGTCCGCGCCCATGGCCAGGTCCGGGTTCTCCCGGTCGTACTCCATGTAGAAGGCCTTGAAGCTCTTGGGGAAGCGGTGCACCCAGAGGGGCCGGTCCATGGCGTTCATGAGGATGGTCTCGTCGTCGTTGCCGAAGTCCTCGCCCCAGTTGATGTCGCTGCCCAGCTCCTTGAGCTTCGCCACGCTCTCGGTGTAGCTCATGCGGGCGAAGCCCAGGCGCAGGGCGGCCTCCAGGGGCGCCGTGTCCCGCTCCAGGATCTTCAGCTCCTCCTGGCGGCCGTCCAGCACCCGCTCCAGGATGAACTTCACCATGCGCTCGCCGAGCTGCATGACGTCCTCCAGCCCGGCGAAGGCCATCTCCGGCTCCACCATCCAGAACTCCGTGAGGTGGCGCCGCGTCTTGCTCTTCTCGGCCCGGAAGGTGGGGCCGAAGCAGTAGACCTTGCCGAAGGCCGGCACGCCGGGCTCCTGGTAGAGCTGGCCGCTCTGGCTGAGGAAGGCCGTGCCCTCGTGGAAGTAGTCCGTGGCGAACAGCGTGCTCGTGCCCTCGCAGGCCGAGGGCGTCAGGATGGGCGCGTCCAGGAGGGTGAAGCCGTCCCCGTCGAAGAAGTCGCGGATGGCCTTCGAGATGGTGTGGCGGATGCGGATGATGGCCCACTGGCGCTTGCTGCGCAGCCACAGCGTGCGGTGGTCCATCAGGAACTCGATGCCGTGCTCCTTGGGGGTGATGGGGTAGTCCACGCTGGGGGCCAGCAGCTGCAGGGACTTCACCAGGATCTCGGGCTCGCCGGTCTTGGGATGGGTCTGCACCGTGCCCGTGAGGGCGATGGCGGACTCCTGGGTCAGCTTCCCCGCGGTCTCATAGCTCTCGGGATCCGCGTCGTTCGCCCCCACCACGCACTGCACGAAGCCCGAGCCGTCCCGCAGGTCGATGAAGCGGGTCTTGGACGTGCGCACGTTGCGCACCCAGCCCCGGAGGGAGACTTCCTCTCCCACGTGGGACTTGAGGTGGCGGACTTCGGTGAAGGCGGCGGACACGTCGGACTCCGGGACGAATCCTCCATTGTGCCTGGGCGAGGGCCCGGGCGCGAGGGCGCGAAGGGGCGGGGCCCGGTCCGGGTGCCGCCCTTTCGCCCGCTCAAGGACCCTCCCTCAGAACGGGATGTCGTCGTCGAAGCCGCCGCCGCCCACGGCGGGGGCCGGGGGCATGTCCTCGTAGTCGTGGTGGGCCGCGGGCGCGCGGTCCGACCCGCGCTCGCTGGAGCGGGGGGCGTAGTCGCCCCGGGCCCCGCCGCCATCCTCCATGCGGCCCAGCATGACGAAGTTGTCGCAGCGGATGTCGCAGGCGGTCTTCTTCACGCCGGCCTGGTCCGTGTACTCCCGGTACTGGATGCGGCCCTCCACCAGGATCTGCTTGCCCTTGCGGAGGTACTTCTCGGCGATCTCGGCCTGCTTGCCCCAGACCACCACGTTATGCCACTCGGTCTTGCTCTGCTTCTCGCCCTGGGCGTTCTTCCACGTCTCCGTGGTGGCCAGGCTGAAGCGGCACACGGGCTGGCCGCTGGTGGTCATTTTCAGTTCGGGATCCTTTCCCAGGTTCCCGATGAGCATCACTTTGTTCAACGATCCGGACATGTTGGCTCCTCCGGCGGGCTTCCGCCGCTCAAAACCCGATTCTCAGACCATCTGAGGGGGTGTAGGGTGTCCATGATCTCTTCGGAGCCCCCCATGTCAAGCACCTCCGGCGTCCGCCTGCTCATCAGCTGCAGGAACAAGACCTTGGCGACGCGGCACTGCGTCCCCGCCATCCACGTGGCGGGATGGCACGGTCCCATCCAGCTGGTCCATCCCGGCGACCCCGTCCCGGATTTCGAGGGCGTGGTGGGCATGCTGGTCACCGGCGGCGGCGACATCCATCCCAGGCACTGGGACGAGGCCGAGCCCGTGCATCCCAAGGCCGAGGTGGACGGGGCCCGGGACGACTTCGAGATCCCCCTCGTGAAGCTCGCCTGGGACCGCAACCTCCCCATCCTCGGCATCTGCCGCGGCGGCCAGATCCTCAACGTGGCCCTCGGCGGCTCCCTCATCCAGGACGTGCCGGACTACTTCGGCTGCGAACCCGGCCTCCACCGTCACGGCACCGAGGAGGTGCCGGAAGTGCGGCACCCGGTGTCGGTGACCCACAATTCCCGCCTCTTCCACATGATGGGGGGCGCCTCCATCCCGGTGAACAGCCGCCACCACCAGGCCGTGCGGAACGTGGCCCCGGACCTGCGGGCCGTGGCCTTCCACCCGGAGACCCTGAAGAACGGCGTGCCCCTCATCGAGGCCATCGAGGCCAAGGACCCGGACCGCTGGGCCATCGGCGTCCAGTGGCATCCGGAGAACCTGGTGGAGATGGGCAACGCCGCCGGATCCGCCGCCCGGGGCCTCTTCCACGGCTTCGTGCAGGCCCTCCAGGACAGCGTCTACAAGGCCAAGGCCGCCCAGCTGGAGGAGGTGAAAGCTTGACCTCTCCGGCCGCCCCACCGGGCTCCGCCCCGGCCACCTTCGAGATCCGGGACCGCATCGGGCACCTCACCCTCAACCGGCCGGACCGGCTCAACGCCCTGGTGCCGGACATGGAGCCCGCCTTCCGGGAGGCCCTGCGCGCCGCCGCGACGCCGGAGGTCAAGGCCCTGGTGCTGCGGGGCGAGGGCCGGGCCTTCTGCGCCGGCGGCGACATCGGCTGGATCCTGGAGAACCTGCAGGCGGGCCGCAGCGAGGACCTGAAGGCCCTGCTGCGCCTGGGCAGCACGGTGGCCCACGGCCTGAAGACCCTGCCCGTGCCCGTGATCGCCGTGGTCCAGGGCCCCTGCGCCGGGGCCGGGATGAGCCTCGCGCTCTCCGCGGACCTGCGCATCGCCACGCCGGACGCGAAGTTCAGCATGGCCTTCGTGAAGCTCGCCCTGCACCCGGACTGGGGCGGCAGCGTGATGCTGCAGCAGCTGGTGAACCCTTCCATCGCGCTGGAACTCATGCTCACCGGCGACGCCATCGACGCCGGGCGCGCCCACGCCCTGGGCCTCGTGAACCAGATCGTGGACGCCGAGGTGCTGGAGGATGTGGTGAAGGTCACGGCCCAGCGCCTCGCCCACGGCCCGGCGGAGGCCTTCGCCCGCATCAAGCGGAGCGCCCTGCGCAACGCGGGCCACACGCCGGAGAGCCTCCTGGCGCTTCTTGAGGAGGAGGGCCGCCAGATGGCGGAGGCCATCCAGAGCACGGACGCCCGGGAGGGGCTCAGGGCCTTCCTCGAGAAGCGCGCGCCGAAGTTCGCATGAGCGGCGAGGCGGCGAAGCCGAACCTCCACCTCTCGAAGCACCGCCTGGAGGCGCTGGTGGATGGCGTCTTCGCCATCGCCATGACGATCCTCATCCTCGAAGTGAAGGTGCCGGTCCTCGAGTCCCCGCATTCGGCCGGGGAACTGGCCGGCCGACTGGCCCACGACCTCCCCACCCTCGCCGCCTACTTCTTCAGCTTCGGGCTCCTGGGGATCTTCTGGGCCTGGCACCACCGGCTGGCCCGGCTCATCGCCAGCCTCGACGTCCCCCTCGTGGCGCTGAGCCTCTTCTTCCTCAGCCTCGTCAGCTTCTTCCCCTTCGCCGCGGCCCTGGTCGGACGCTATTTCATGAACCCGGTCTCCATGGCGGTCTACTTCCCGACCACGGGGCTCATCCTGGCGACCCAGTGGATGACCCTCGAGATGGCTCGGCGGCGGGGCCGCCTCGACCCGGACGTCCCCGCGGCGGAGATCCTCGCCGCGCGCAAGCGCAACAGCCGCGGCCTGGCCATCTTTGCCCTCGCCAACATTCCCAACGCCCTGCGCCTCGGGTGGATCCCCACGGGCGCCACCTTCGTCCTGGGCGTGATACTCCTGGTCTGGACCCGGCGCCTGAAGTGACGGGGATGGAACCGCGCCGAGGTTCCGGCGCGCGAGGGCTCGGCGCGGGCTTCGTCCTGCTGCTCGCCGCGCTGCTCGTCCTGCGGGCGCGCTGGCCCGGGCTCCAGGCGCTGGGCCGACCCCTCCACACCTGGCTGGCCCTTCTCCTCCTCGCCCTGTTGACCCTACGCCTGGGCGCCCAGGCCCTCGCCTGGCGGAGGGGGCGCCTGCCCGGCACGCGGCTTCTCCTCCCGACGGTGCTCCTCGTCGAGGGCCTGGGCCTGGCCTTCCGGCCGGGTCCCCGGTGGCAGCTCGTCCGCATGGCCAGCGCCGTGGCCCTCGAACTCCTGGTCCTCGTCCTGGCGCTGCGGGCCTGGTGGTGCCGGCCCAAGGGCGGTGGAGGCCTTCCCGAGGACGCCTTCATCCCGGCCTTCGAGACGCTGCTTCCGCCGGGCCTGGCCCGCATGACGGCCCTGGAGCTGGTGCTGGCGGGCGGCGCCCTGCGCTTCCTCCTCGGGGGCTGGCGGCGGCCGGACCCCGAAGGCTTCGCCTACACCCGCAAGGCCGCCCTTGGGGCGCTGCTCCCGGTGCTGCCCCTCCTGGCGGTGGGCGACGTGGTCCTGCTGGAGGTTCTCACCCGCCACGCGTCGCCCTGGCTGCGCGTCACGCTCCACGGCGCCGGGCTCTACGGCTTCCTCTGGATCACCGGGCTCTGGGCCTCCATGCGGGCGCGGCCCCACACGCTGAAGGACGGCGTCGCCACCTTCCACCACGGGCTGCTGGGCTCGCTCAGGGTCCCCGTCGCCCAGATCGAGGGGGTCGAGGCCTTCCCGACCTTCAAGGACGACTGGGTGAGGCTCGCATTCATGCGCGGCGTGATCCAGCTGCAGACGCCGGGTCCCACCCAGCTGTTCCTGAAGCTGAAGGAGCCTGTGGCGCCGATGGGGCTGCTGGGGCCGGGAAAGCCGAAGGAATGGGTCCTGCTCGCGGTGGACGATCCGGAGGCCCTGCGCGCGGCCCTGGGAATCTGAAAAATATTTCGGCGGTCCCCCTTGACGAGTTAACAGTGTAAAGTACATTAACAGTGTTAACCCGATCATTCCTTTCCCGGTGTCCCGTGGGCCGATCCCCCAAGCTCCCCCCCTCCGACCTCAAGGCCGCCATCCTCGCCGCCGCCCGGGCCCGCTTCGCCGCGGAGGGCTTCGAGGCCACCTCCATGCGGCGCATCGCCGAGGACGCCGGCTGCAGCGCCACCGCCATCTACCTCTACTTCGAGGACAAGCAGCGCCTCATGGACGTCCTGGTGCTGGAGGATTTCCTCGCCATCGCCGAAGGCTTCCAGAAATTGCGCTCAGTGAAGGACCCCCTGGAGCGCCTCCGCCGCGCGGGCCGCCAGTTCACGGCCTTCGCCGTGCAGCACCCGAACCACTACCGGCTGCTCTTCATGACCCCGAAGCCGGATCTCGCTCTACCCGTGGACGGCCGGGGCCGGGACACCGCCGGCACCAACCCCTACCTCTTCGTGAGGTCCTGCGTGGAGGAAGCCCGCGACGCGGGCTGCTTTCGCCCAGGGCTGGAGGACGCCGACCTCATGGCCCAGACCATCCTCGCCGCCGTCCACGGCGTCCTCGCCT
>JBGASS010000164.1:0-5926 GCA_044229555.1 Holophagaceae bacterium | reverse complement strand
CCTCCTTGGGCAGCACCTCCCCCACGAGGGTGATGGCGGCCCCCAGCTCGCCGGCGAGGCCCAGGCCCGCCAGGAAGCGCCAGACCGCGTACCACTGGATGGCCGACAGCCCCGGGAGCACGTCCACGAAGGCGTTGGCGATGTTCGCCACCGAGTAGAGGGCGATGGAGCCGAAGAGCACGGAGAGCCGGCCGCGCTTGTCTCCCAGCACGCCCCAGAGGATGCCGCCGGCCAGCAGGCCCCAGACCTGGGTGTTGTGCAGGAGGATGCCGATCCGGAGGGTGTCGGCCTCCGGCACGCCCAGGGAGAGGAGGCTCGCCTTGCGCACGATGCCGAAGAGCAGCAGGTCGAAGATGTCCACGAAGTAGCCCAGGGCCGCCACCAGCACGGTGAGGTTGAGGACGCTGCGGAAGCTGGGCCGGGCCTGGGTCATCGCGGGGAATCCGTTCTGGAAAGGGGTATCCCCCAAGCATAGCAAGGGCTTCGGCGCGCCCCGGACGCGAAAGGGCGCGGCCCAGGCCGCGCCCTTGGAGGACCGGAGCGGCGTTACCGCGCGTCCAGCATCCGCACGCCCTCGTCCTTGGTGAGGTCGACCTCCATCCATTTGTGGGCGCCGTCCAGCACCTGCTGGTTCACCTTCAGCTTCTGGGCGTCGGCGTTGTCGGAGAAGAGCCCGAACTTGGCGCGGATGCGCATGGCGGTGTTGCGGCAGAAGAGGTCGGCCAGGTCCTCGCACTGCTGCGCGTGGGGCTGGCCCTGGGCTTTCATGTCCTCGGCGTGGAGGATGGTGGCCACCATGGCGAAGATGTCGGCGCCGATCTCCACGCCGCGGAACAGCGTCACCTGCTTCTTCTCCAGCTTGGGCCCGTTCTTCACCATGGCGTGGAAGAGGGCGCGGCTGAGCTTGCGGGTGGCCCGCTCGGCGAAGCGCAGGTGCTGGCCCAGGCGGCCGTGGCCGTGGAACTTGAACGGGGTCGCCAGGCCGAACCAGCGGCTGGGGTACCACCAGGAATAGAACAGGGCGACCTTGGGCAGGGCCGCCAGGCGCTGGCCCGTGGTGCTCTTGGGATTCACCACGTCCCAGGCGATGGTCATGTGGGTGTCCAGGGCCTCCCGGGCGATGAAGAGGCGCATGATCTCGGAGCTGCCCTCGAAGATCATGTTGATGCGGTAGTCGCGCATGACGCGCTCGATGGGGATGGGCGCCTCGCCCCGGGCCCGCAGGCTGTCGGAGGTCTCGTAGCCGCGGCCGCCGCGCATCTGGAGGGTCTTGTCCAGCATCATCCAGCCCTCTTCCGTGCACCACATCTTGGCCATGGCGGCTTCGAGGCGGATGTCCCGGCCTCCGGTGTCGGCCATGCGGTTGCAGAGCTTGGCCATGGCTTCGATGGCGAAGGTGGTGGCGGCGTTGTCGGCGGTCATCTGGGAGATGGCCTCGTGCTTGCCGATGATGGCGCCCCACTGGTAGCGCTTGGAGTTCCAGGCGCGGGCGATTTGGGTCAGCCGCTTGGCCATGCCCATGACGCCGCTGGG
The DNA here is from genome assembly GCA_044229555.1 of Holophagaceae bacterium. Classification (GTDB taxonomy): domain Bacteria; phylum Acidobacteriota; class Holophagae; order Holophagales; family Holophagaceae; genus JADJVL01. The sequence goes on along the minus strand of JBGASS010000164.1, from coordinate 4,393 downwards.
AATCGAGAGCCGGCCGGTGTTGAGGGTGACCAGGGCGAGCTTGAGGCCCTTGCCTTCGCCCAGGAGCAGGTTTTCCTTGGGCACCTTCACGTTGGTGAACCTGATGATGCCGTTCTCCAGGGCGCGCAGGCCCATGAAGTGGCAGCGGCGCACGACTTCGACGCCCTCCCACTGCCGCTCGACGATGACGGCGCTGATCTTCCTGGTGTCGTCGTGGCGGGCCATGACGACGTAGAGGTCGGCGAAGGTGCCGTTGGTGCACCAGAGCTTCTCGCCGTTGAGGACGTAGTCCCCTTCCGGGGTGCGGGTGAGCATGGTGCTCAGGTTCGCCGGATCGCTGCCCACTTCGTCCTCGGTGAGGGCGAAGGCGGAAATGGCGCCCTTGGCGATGAGGGGGAGGTACTTGGCCTTCTGGGCATCCGTGCCGAAGAGCTTGAGGGGCTGGGGCACGCCGATGCTCTGGTGGGCGCTGAGGAGGGCCAGCACGTTGGCGTCCTGGGTGCCGATGAGCTCCATGACCAGGCCGTATTCGACCTGGCTCATGCCCAGGCCGCCGTACTTGACGGGGATCTTCATGCCGAAGGCGCCCATCGCCGCCAGCTCCTTCACCACCTCCGGGGGGTACTGGCCTTCCCGGTCGATGCGGTCGCTGTCCACCTTCTCCTCGAGGAAGGTCTTGAGGCGGTCGTAGAAGGCCAGGAATTCGGGGCGGGGCTTGGGGGCGTCCGGCACGGAATCGAGGATGCGGAGGTTGAAGGACCCGGCGAAGACCTCCTTCAGGAAGCTGGGGGCCTCCCAAGTGCTCTCCCGGGCCTCCTCGGCCACCTGCCGGCTTTCCTCTTCACTGAGCTGCTTGGGCTTAAGCTCGGGATCCTGCGTCGCGGTCGCCATCGATACCTCCACGGTGTGACGAGTTTGGACCTTCGAGCGGGGCCCCGCCACACCTACCTCGGGTCGAAGTCAAGGGCCCGTTCGGGTCGGCGGTCACAATCCGCGGATTCAGGGGCGGAAGGGGTCCTGGAGAGGCTTGGAACCCGCCAGGTCCGCCAGGGCCTCCAGCAGCACCTTCACCCCCCTGTGCAGGTCGGCGATGGGCACCTGCTCGTCCACGTCGTGGCCCGGGTAGGGCTGGTCCGGGAACCACATGCCGAAGGCGATGGCGTTGGGCAGCCGCTTGGCGTAGGTGCCGCCGCCCGAAATCGCGGGGGGCTCGGCCTTCCCCGTGCCCCGGGCGTAGGCGGCGAGGAGGTGTTTCACCAATTTCGACTTCGGATCGAAGGCCAGGGGCGCGTCCCCGAAGAAGCCGCCGGGCTCCAGGTGGGCGCCGGTGCGGGCGTTGAAGGCCGCCACCTGGGCGAAGAGGTGGGCCTTCAGGGCCTCGCCACTGAGGCCGTGCGTGCTGCGGATGTTGATGGTGAGGCGGTGCTTCCCGTCCTTCTGGGGCTGCAGCATCGTCGGCACCACAGTAGCCCGGCCGAAGACGGGGTCCACCTGGGTGAGGCCCAGGCCCGTGCCGGTGAGGTCCTGGCCGGCGAGTTTGGCGAAGGCGAGCAGGTCCTTCGCGCCACCGTCGGGGAGCTCGTCCACGATGGCGTTGGCCAGGGTCACCAGGGCATTGCGGCCACCTTCGGCGTTGACGCCGGCGTGGGCGGAGCGGCCGAACACCCCTAGGTCCAGATGTCCCGGTGATGCTTTCAGCTCCACATGGGTGCCCTCGGCCGATCTCTTGCGCTCGACTTTCGATTTGATGTCCTGGAGCCAGGCATCCGCCCAATGGTCCTGCTCAGACAGAGACAGGAAAGCCCGGTCGGGGACGATGCTCGGGGCGAGGCCCGAGGAAAGTGACGAGACTCCGTAGGGCACCATCTTCCGGTCCTTGAGGGTGGTCTCCACCGTCAGCGCATTCCACGCCTTCTCCCCCACGATCACCGGGAACCCGGAATCCAGCACCAGGCTCAGGTCCGGCGCCTTGTGGTCCTTGAGGTACGTCGCGATGTCGAGGTTGTCGCTCTCCTCGTCGCTGCCCACCAGCAGGCGGATCGTGTAGGTCCGCTTCGGCATGGTCTCCTTCAGGGCCTTCATGGCCAGCAGCGCCTGCACCAGCGGCCCCTTGTCATCCGCAGTGCCGCGGCCGAGGACCTTGCCGTCCTTCACAGCGCCCTCGAAGGGCGGGATGGTCCAGGCCTTGGCCTCCACGGGCTGCACGTCGCCGTGGACGACGAGGCCCAGCACCGGCGCACCCTCAGGGCCCGGCAGCTCGATCTCGGTGACCAGGCCGGCATCGCGGACCACGAGGCCCAATTCCGTGCCCACTTTCCGCAGCCAGGCCTGCTGGGCGTCCCGGGCCTTGATGTCGCCCTGCACCGTGGGGAAGCGCAGGACTTCCCGCAGCAGCGGCACCATCCGGGCCTGGAGGTGGCGCTGGTAGTACTTCAGCGGCTTGGAGGCGCCCTGGGCGAGGAGGGGCAGGGCGAAGCAGAGGGAAAGGGATCGCATCGCGAGTTTCATGGCGTCAGACTCTCTGAAATCCTTCCGGGACACCACCCTGACCGACGCAACGCAAACCTCCTGGCCGGCCCTGCCGGAACCCCGTTCGGGGCCCTTGCCCCCGGAGACCGTCGACGTGCGGGTGGCCATCCTCGGCGCGGGCATCCACGGCGCGGCCCTGGCGCGGGAATTGACGCTTCGCGGCGTCTCCTGCGCCCTGGTGGACCTCGGCGCCATCGGCGGCGGCACGTCCCAGTGGTCCTCCCAGCTCCTCCACGGCGGCATCCGCTACCTGCTCACCGGCGACATCCACCAGATGCGGGAAGGCCTCGCCGAGCGCGCCACCTGGGCCCGCATCGCCCCCTGGCGCACGCGGTGGGAGGCTTTCTGGATGCCCCACCGCGGGCTCTTCGAGGGACTCTCCCATCGCGTGGGCATCGGCCTCTACGACGCCTGGGGCTCCGAGCGGCCCGGTTGGCCCAAGGAGCTGGAGCTGGGCGCCGTGCCCGACGAGACCTTCCACGACGATCCCCGCAGCCACGACAGCCGCTTCACCGGCGCCGTGGCCTACGCGGACCTCTGCACCTGGGACAAGGCCCTGGTGAAGGACCTGGCCGCCTCCAGCGAGGCCGTGCGCCTGGACTTCCACGAAGTGCTGGGCTTCAAGGACCAGGGCGGCGAGATCACGTCCGCGAAGCTGAAGGACCGCCGGGAGGGCAGCACGCGCACCCTGCAGGCGGACCACTGGGTCTTCGCCCTGGGCCCCTGGATCGACGGCGCCATGAAGGACTGGTTCAAGGAGACGCGCAAGCGCCTGCGGCTCTCCAGCGGCCTCCACCTCTGGTTCGACGCGCCGGAGCTGCTGCAGGACTGCCGGCGCCCCTGGGCCATCCTCCGCGGCGGCGGCCGCATCCTCTTCGTGATCCCCCGGGACGGCCTGCTGCAGGTGGGCACCACCGAGCGGGAGGTGAAGGACGGCTGGGTGCCCGTGGTGAAGAGCGAGCGGGAAGAGCTCTATTCGGCCCTGGAGGTGCGCCTGCCCTCCATCCCCTGGCGCAAGCTGCCCGTGGCCTTCGAGGAGCTGGGGGTGCGGCCCCTGGTGGCGGCCCGGGGCGCGGGCACGGACCGCCTCAGCCGGGAGGCCGTGCTCGAGCACCACAAGAAGTTCAGCAACCTGCGCCTGGTGCTGGGCGGGAAGCTCACCACGGCCCGGGCCCTCATGGATCGCCTGGCGACGGAGCTGACGGGCATCGAGTGCCCCCAGAGCCGCACCACCGTCCTGCGGCGGTGGGACGGACAGTTGGGGATGGACCGGTAGGCCGGGCTACTTGCCCTTTTTGATCTTCTCCGTCAGGGCCGGCACAAGTTCGAGCAGGTCCGCCACCACGCCCACGCTGGCCACCTGGAAGATGGGGGCCTTGGGGTTCTTGTTCACGGCGATCATGAAGGGATTGCCCTTGATGCCGCCCAGGTGCTGGAAGGAGCCGCTGATGCCCAGGGCCAGGTAGACCTTGGGCTTTACGGTCTGGCCCGAAGTGCCCACCTGCCGGGGCTTCTCCAGCCACTTGGCGTCCACGATGGGCCGCGAGCAGGAGAGGCCCGCGCCCATGGCCTCCGCGAGCGCCTCCACCAGGGCCAGGTTCTCCTGCTCGCCGATGCCCCGGCCCACGGAGACGAGGACGTCCTCCTTGGTGATGTCGATGTCCCCGGCCTCCGCCGAGATCACTTCCACGAAGGCGCGGCGGGCGCTCAGGCCCGCCGCCTCCCCCGAGCGGTCCACGATCCGGCCTCCCTTGGGTTCCGGAGGCTCCGGCTTGAAGGCGCCTGGGCGCACGCTGATCACGGCGCCCTTCGAGACGTCACAAGCCACGTGGGCGCTCACCTGGCCGGCGAACTCCTGGCGGAT
>JBGASS010000163.1:0-6339 GCA_044229555.1 Holophagaceae bacterium | reverse complement strand
ATCCGCCGGAGCTGGGTCTCGTCCAGGGCGCAGAGGCCCAGCTTCACCCCCCAGCGGCCGGCGAGGTGGGGCCCCAGGGCCTCGATGCGGGCCACCGGATCCATCGACGGGGGCAGGATCCGCGCGCAGGCGATGCCGTTCTGCAGGGTCTCCGCCGTGGCCACCGCCATGGGCAGGATCCCGAAGGCCGCCACCGTGGCCGCGTCCCGCAGCAGGCCGGCGCCGCCGGAAGGATCCATCCCCCCCAGGCAGAGGGCGACGGGCGGTCGGGGGGACGGGGCGGGAAGCATGGCGGGTCTTCAAGAGTGCCACAGGCCCGTGGAACATGGCTCCGGGCCGCACCGTGGAACACAAAGCTAGGCGGGGCGCGGGTTTGGACTGCGCAACGCAGCGCGATGCGGAAAACATGTTGCTAAAGGCAATGGATTCATATTTATAAAAGAAAATGCCAGGCGCGGTCCCGCCCGCGCTGGATTTGAGAGTTTTGAAGGTATGGAATGAATAGCGATAAAAAAAGTACAGCCCGATCGCTCGGGCTGTACTTTCCAGGAAGACGGGATCTTATTTCTTCTTCTTGCCTCCCTTGCCGTTGACGTCGTCGGCCAGCTTCTTGCCGGGCTTGAACTTGGCGACCTTCTTGGCGGCGATCTTGATGGGCTTGTTGTCCCGGGGGTTGCGGCCCGTGCGGGCGCCGCGCTGCACCACGGAGAAGGTGCCGAAGCCCACCAGGGTGACCTTGTCGCCGCTGCGGAGAGCGATGCCGATGCTGGCGACCATCGTGTCGAGGGCGGCGGCAGCCTGGGCCTTGGTGATGCCGGCCTTGTCGGCGACGGCGTTGACCATTTCCGCTTTGTTCATGGAGAACCTCCAATATTGGGGGATAGAACCCCCGGGGTTAGGGATGGCGGTTTCACCCCCTTTTGGGATGACCGTTTTCAGGGGCTTTGAGAAGGTCCATCGCTGAAGATGCCCGGTATTGCTCATGTCTACTAAACTGCAAGGAAGGTACGGTTCAGAATGAGGCGTGTCAAGGGTTTCCCCGAAAAAATGTTCGCGAAACCGCACCAGTAGGCAACTTACACCCGTTCCACACGCGCGGATCCGGTGTCTGTGCGCCTTGCAATTCATTGAAATGCATGAGATCCGCTGAGGACCTGCCTCTTGACGGGTGCACCTCTTCCAAACCACGTTCCACAGCGGGTTCCAGCTGCGGGGAGGATCGGCCCCCTACAATGAAGGGATGTCCCATCCCCACTTCCTGCGCGTGGCCTACCTGGGCACGGATTTCTTCGGATGGCAGATCCAGACCGCGCAGCTCTATCCAGGAGGCCCTTCGAAATCCTCGCGGGCCCTGGACGCGGAGGCGCCCCTGCCCCAGGGACCGGGCGCACCGACGCCGGCGTCCACGCCCGGGCCCAGGGTGCTGGTGCGGCCCAACGTGGAATGGACGGCTTCCCGCCTGCAGGCCGCTCCTCAACGCGCGGCTGCCCTGCGTGCGCGGGTCGCGGCTGCCCGCGGTGTGGATCCGGCGTTCTGGCCGCGGCACGCCGTGGCCAAGCGCTACGTCTACCGCCTCGCCCAGGGCCCCGCCGAGGATCCCTTCGACCACGCCACGCGGTGGCTCGTGCGGGGGGAGGCGCGGCTGGACGCGAGGGCCATGGCCCAGGCGGCCCGGGCCCTGCTGGGCACCCACGACTTCTCGAGCTTCCGGGCGGTGGAATGCGCCGCGGCGCATCCGGTGCGGACCATCTTCAGGGCTGACGTGAGCGCAGCGCCCGGCGGCCTGGACCTCGTGTTCGAGGGCAACCGCTTCCTCATGCACCAGGTGCGCATCCTGGCGGGGACCCTGGTGGACGTCGGGAGGGGCCGGCGGGATCCGGCCTCGGTGGCGGGGCTGCTGGCGGCGCGGGACCGGACCCTGGCAGGCCCGACGGCCCCTCCGCACGGGCTCTGCCTCGAGGAAGTCTGGTACCAGGCGCGGTGGGGCGTGGGGGAGCCGAGCCCGTGGCCGGAGAGCGTCGCGGCGCAACGGGAGGCCGACGGGGCCCACCCGGCCGGCGCATGATCCTTCCCACGGCCGGAGGACCCTGCTGCTAGCCTGGGCAACGATCCCGCCCCCCCATGGAAAGCGCACCCGCCACGGCCCTTGACCTCCGCCCGGCCACCCGGGACCTGGATCCCGACGATCACGGGACCGGAAGCCTGAGACGCCGGAAGCTCTACCACGGTAAGCGGATCTTCGAACTCCGCCTGCTGGGCTTCAGCTTTCTCGGGTTCCTGGTGATCGTCCACGCGAAGCTGCAACCCAGCCCGGTGGTCCCGATGGGGGCCATCCTCCTGTTTCCCGTGCTGCTGCTGGCCTACACGCTGACGGTACGGGCCATCCAGCTGAGGAACCTGGCCGATCCGGCCTATCACCGCGTGGTGATCATGACCGCCGTGGGCGACGATCTCCTGCGCCTCGCGGCGGTCTACCTGAGCGGGGCGGAAACCTCCTGGCTCTTTCCCCTCCTGGTGGTCGGCGTGGCGGCCCACGCCCTGGAAAGCCCGCGCCGGGCCCTGGTCATGTACCTGGGCACGGCCGGGGCCTATTTCGCCATGGTGCTGCTGTCGGCCTGGGCCTCCGGCCGGCCCCTGCCCTGGATCACGGCGATCGCCCACGAGCTGGTCTTCCTCCTGGCGGGAGGGTTCCTGGTGTTCACCGGTCGCATGGCCCAAGCCTATCGACGGCGCGCCCGGCGTGCGGACACCATCAGCCGCTCCCTGCTGGACCGGCTCCTCCGCCAGAACGAGGAGCTGGCCGCCGCCAAGGCTTCCGCCGAGCGCGCCTCCGAATTCAAGAGCAACTTCCTGGCGGGGGTGAGCCACGAGCTGCGCACGCCGCTGACCAGCAGCCGGCTCACGGCCCAGGCCCTCCAGAGCATCGCCTCGGCGACGGGGCGGGAGGACCTGGCCGCCATGGCTCGACGCGTCGAGGAGAGCGGCGAGCGGCTCCTGCGCATGGTGAACGAGCTGCTGGATCTGGCCAGCATCGAGGCGGGGAAGCTGGACCTCCATCCGGAGGTCTTCCCCACGGCGGCGCTGGTGGAGGAGGTGCGCATGGAGATCCAGCCCCTCGCCGAACAGCGCGGCGACCGCATCCATGTGGACGTGACGTCCAGCCCGCCGGAGATCCAGACGGACCTGCACCGGCTGCGGCAGGTCCTCGTCAACCTCCTGGGCAACGCCTCGAAGTTCACCGAGGGCGGCGTGATCACCCTGCGGGTGAAGTCCCACGAGGAGCAGGGCCGGGAATGGGTCGTCTTCGAAGTGCAGGACACGGGCATCGGCATGACGCCGGAGCAGCTGCAGCGCCTCTTCCAGGCCTACACCCAGGCCGGCCCCGAGATCCAGCGCACCTACGGCGGCACCGGACTCGGACTCTCCCTCAGCCGCGAGCTGGTGGGCCTGCTCAAGGGCCGCATCGAAGTGGACAGCGAGCCCGGCAAGGGCAGCACCTTCACCGTCATCCTGCCGAGATGGTTCGAGGACCGGGAGGCGGAGTCTCGACCGAGGGATGGCGGCGTTGATCGCGGAAGGTGTCGCATTGTCGACGGTGACGTTCGCGCCGATGTTGACCTTGGCGTTGACCTGGCCGTTGACCTTCAACAGGCTCCCTTTGCGAGACGGATCGCGCTCTTGGCGATCCGTCTCGGGAAGGGAGCAGCCAAGCGTGAGCGCGGCAGCCTGGGTCGGAATCAAACCGCCACGCCGGAATGCGACGAAGACCAGGCTGTGGCCCTTGCGGCATGGAGTCCAAACATCCCATTCCTCATGTACCTGCCGCGCTCCCGCTTGGCCGTGCTCGAGGTTGTTGAGGCGAAAAAGCTGCCTCAACAACCTCGAACACCTGTTGAAGGTCAAGATCCAGGTCAACGTCAAGGTCAACGAAGTGAAAACGGATCAGACCGGACTCAATACTTCACTCGCCCACCGCTCCTCGGGGGGAGAGACAACCATCCACCCTCACACTTGCCGGCGGCCCTCCAGGGCGCGGTCCAGGGTCAGGTCGTCGGCGTACTCCAGGTCGCTGCCGATGGGCAGGCCCACGCCGATGCGGGAGATGCGCACGCCCACGGGCTCCAGGATGCGGGCCAGCCAGGCGGCGGTGGCTTCGCCGTCGAGGGTGGGGTTGGTGGCGAGGACGATCTCGGTGACGGCGCCGTCCTCGAGGCGCTTCAGGAGCTCGCGGATGCGCAGCTGGTCGGGGCCGAGGCCCTTCAGGGGCGAGATGAGGCCGCCCAGGACGTGGAAGCGGCCCCGGAAGTGGCCGCTGCGCTCGAAGCTGAGCACGTTGCTGGCCTCCGCCACCACCATCAGCACGCTGGGGTCCCGGTGGGGATCGGCGCAGACCGGGCAGAGGCCAGGCGAGGATTCCGGGCTTGGCCCGGAATCCGCGTGGGGGAGCCCGAGGGGGGACGCAGAGGACGCGGAGCGACCGGGCGGTCCCTCCTCGTGGATGCCGACCTCCGCGAAGGCGCCGCAGCGCTCGCAGAAGCCCACCTTCTCCGCCGCGTGGTGCAGCAGGCTGCCCAGGTGGTCCATGGCCTGGGGACCCTCCTTGAGGAGGTGCAGGGCCATGCGCTGGGCGGACTTGGCGCCCACCCCCGGCAGCTGCTGCAGGGCCTCGATGACGGCCTCCAGGGGCGCCGGGAGCTTCACGGACGGAGACCGGGCCTCAGAGCTTCAGGCCGGGGATGTTCAGCCCGCCCCCGAAGCCCGCGGTGTGGCGCGCCATCTCCGCGTCGGCCTTGGCGGCGGCGTCCTTGAAGGCGGCCATCAGCAGGTCCTCCAGCATGGAGGGGTCCTCGGGATCCATGGCCTCCTTGGCGATGGAGAGGCCCAGCAGTTCCTTGGCGCCGTTCAGGCTGACCTTCACCAGCTCGCCGCCGCTGGTGCCTTCGGCGCGCACGCTGGCCTGGGCGGCCTGCAGCTTCTCCTGCATGGCCTGGGCCTGCCGCATGAGGAAACGGATGTCCATGGTGGCTCCTATTCGGATTCGGATGTCTTGGCCGCGGCCTCCAGGGCCGCGTGGTGGAGGTGCCGGAGGCGGACCGCCAGCCGGCTCATCACCATGTAGCCGATGGGGATGGCCAGGAGGCTGAGCAGGAAGCCGCCCACCAGGTAGGGGGCGAGGATGGGCTTGAGCATGGCGAACATGCCGAAGGCGCCCTCCCGGGTGGTGAAGCTCTTCAGGCCGATGGAGCCCCAGTCCACGCCCCGCATGTTGAGGTCGAGGCCGCGGCCCATCAGCATGTTCCCGAAGTAGGCGGTGCCGGTGGCGATGGGCACCGTGGTCCACGGGTTGTTGATGAAGGAGACCGCCAGCATCAGGGGGCGGTGCAGCCCTTTGAAGAGGAAGCAGAGTGAGAGGACCATCACCAGGTGGAAGCCGAGGATGGGGTTGAAGGCGACGGAGAGCCCGAGGCCGAAGCTCCAGCCGACCTGCGCGGGGGAGAGCTCCGGGTGCAGGATGTGGGCCTTCAGCCGGGCCCAGTAGCTGGGCTTGGCGGCGGAGGGATCGGTCGGGTCGGGTGCGGTCATGGGGCGGCGAAGTGGTCGAAGCCCCGGGCGCGGAGCGGACTTCCATCATAGTGGATCACGGGCGCCGGGCCGCGGGCCTCGACGGTGGCCACGGGATAGAGCTTGGTCCCGAGGGTGTCTTCCAGTTCCGCTTGCGCCATGCCAGCGCCGAAGCAGCGGGCGTAGTCCTCGCCTGCGGACAGCAGGGCGGCGCCGTCGGCCCCGTCGAGGCCCGTGCCCTGGATCGCCGCCGCGAGGCGCAGGGAGACGCCGGAGGCCTGCGCCAGGCGCGGCAGGTCCTCGGCGAGGCCATCGGAGAGGTCCAAGCAGGCGTGCACGGCGGGCAGGGCGGCCAGCCGCGGTCCCAGGCCGAGGTTGGGTTCCGGATCCAGGTGGGCCCTCAGGTCAGCGTCGAGGCCGTCCCAGCGCAGGCCCTGGGCAAGCTTGCGCTGCCCGGCGGCGCTGCGGCCCAGGAGCGCGTCCACGTAGAGCGTGTCGCCGGGCTCCAGCCCGCTCCGGGTCAGCCAGCGGGCCGCCGCGCCGAAGGCGGTCATGCCCAAGGAGATCCCCGCGCGGCTGCCCACGGTGTCGCCGCCGAGCACGGGCACCCGCCACCGGCGGCTGCCTTCCGCGAGGCCTTCCAGGAAGGCCTCGACCCAGCCGGAGTCCAGGTCCGCTGGAAGGGCCAGGGTGAGCGTGTAGCCCAGGGGCGCGGCGCCGCTGGCGTCCAGGTCCGACAGGTTCACCGCCAGGAGCTTGCGGCCCAGCAGTCCGGGC